>JBOGIX010000478.1:0-4511 GCA_050744685.1 Vicinamibacterales bacterium
GGCCGAAGACGCAGGTGCACCGCGGCCCACTGCGCCGTCGCGGAGCGGCGCGGATCCGCGATCACGAGCCGTCCGCCGTTCTCGCGCTGCGCCGTGAAGTACTGCATCAACGGCGGCATCGTCTCGCCGGGATTGCTGCCGGCGAGCAGGATGGCGTCGGCACGGGCGATGTCTTCGAGAGGGAAGGGGAGGCCCCGATCCAGCCCGAAGGCGCGTATGCTGGCGGCGGCGCCCGAGGACATACAGAAGCGGCCGTTGTAATCGATATTCGAGGTGCCGAGCGCGACGCGTGCGAACTTTCCGAGCAGGTACGCCTTCTCGTTGGTGAGCGCGCCGCTGCCGAACACGCCGACGGCGTCGGTACCGTAACGATCCTGCACGGCCTTCGTCCCCGCGCAAATGATCGCGATCGCTTCTTCCCAGGATGCGCGGCGCAGCCTGCCCGAACCGTCGCGCACGAGCGGCGTCGTCACGCGATCGGCGTGCTGAAGCGTTTCCGAGGCGGACCACCCCTTCACGCAGAGGCCCCCCTTGTTCACCGGAAAGCGGCCGTTGCCGGAGATGACCGGGCGCCCCTGCTGCGTGGTGACGTGCATGCCGCACTGCAGCGCGCAGTACGGACAGTGAGTGGCTGACGCCGAGAGTTGATCCTGGTTATTCATGTCGCACGAGAGACACCGTGAGCCGCCAGAGTCCCGGGCGACTGCAGTGATTCGAGCAACGGGGGTGCCAGGCGGAGATCGGCGCGGAAACGCGCGGCGAACAGGCTGCTTTCCTGAAATTCGGCGGTGTGATCGACTCGACGAAGATGTGTCGCGATAGGCGTTTCGCAACAATCTTGAAGCGGTCTCGCCCTGTCAAACGCGGCCGGCGCTGAAGCGTCCCGCTCTGGTTCGCCATGACGAACTTCTTGAAGTAAGGAACTGGGAAGTAAGGAACCGGGGAAGTCAGAAACTGGAACCGGGGAACCTGGAGAAGTGGGGACCGAGCAACCAGCGAGTGACTGACGGTAGGAGCGGCCGGCGCCGCCGACGACCAGCGCCAGGAATGTCGGACCGCGCGGAAGTGGAACAATTTTGTGGTGAGTGTCCACCTCCCCAGTTCCTTACTTCCCCAGTTCCTTACTTCAGAACCTTCGCCTGTTGATCGCCGGCCCACCGCCTGCTACCATCGTTCCGCAATTCACGTCGTTTCAACGGTTTGCCCATGGCTTCCCAGACCCTTCCGGCCATCGCCGGCGACAAAGACCGATCGCTGCAGGAAGTCCTCGCGCGGCTGACCGCGTCCAGGGCGCCGCTCGGCGCGAGCGCGGATCCCATCGTTACGGCGGCGCATCGGCTGCCGGCGGTGGCCGCCACATTCGCGCCGTTCCCGGAGGAAACCGATTCGCGGCTGCGCGGGGCGCTCGCCGCACGCGGCATCGATCAGCTCTACACGCATCAGGCCGAGGCCTTCGATCACGTGCTGGCGCGCCGCAACGTGGTGACGATCACCCCGACCGCGTCAGGGAAGACGCTGTGCTACAACGCGCCGGTCCTCAACGCGATCCTCGCGGATCCGTCGGCGCGCGCGTTGTACCTGTTCCCGACCAAGGCGCTCGCCCAGGATCAGCTCGCCGAGCTGCAGGCACTGGCCGGGCTGCTGTCGCACGAACACGATCCCGAATCGACCGTGCCGGACACGCGAATCGGCGTGTTCACCTACGATGGCGACACGCCGTCCGACGCCCGCCGCGCCATCCGCGGCAAGGCCCACGTCGTGCTCAGCAACCCCGACATGCTGCATTCGGGCATCCTGCCGCATCATCCCCGCTGGGCGAAGCTGTTCGAGAACCTGCGGTTCGTGGTGATCGACGAGCTGCACGCCTATCGCGGCGTCTTCGGCAGCCATCTCGCGAATATCCTGCGGCGCCTGCAGCGCATCTGCCGGCACTATGGTTCCGATCCGCTGTTCATCTGTTCGTCGGCGACCATCGCCAACCCGCGCGAGCTCGCCGAGAGCCTGACCGGGCGCCCGTTCGAGCTCGTCGAGAAGAACGGCGCGCCGCGCGGCGAGAAATTCTTCCTGTTCGTCAATCCGCCGGTCGTCAACGCGGAGCTCGGCATTCGCCGGTCGTATCTCGCCGAGGCGCGTCGCGTCGCGATCGAGTTCCTGCGCCACAGCCTGCAGCTGATCCTCTTCGCGCAGAGCCGCCTGGCGGTTGAGATCCTGACCACCTACCTGAAGGATGCGTTCCACGGGCCGCCCGGCGCTGCCGATGTCGTCCGCGGCTATCGGGGCGGTTACCTGCCGAATCGCCGCCGCGAGATCGAGCGGGGCCTGCGCGAGGGGCAGGTTCGGGCGGTCGTCTCCACGAACGCCCTGGAGCTCGGCATCGACATCGGTGCGCTCGATGTGTGCGTCATGGCGGGATATCCCGGCACCATCGCCGCAACGTGGCAGCGGGCCGGCCGCGCCGGCCGCCGCACGACCCGCTCGGCGGCTGTGCTCGTCGCCAGCAGCGCGCCGCTCGACCAGTTCGTCGTTCGTAATCCCTCGTATTTCTTCGATGGCGCGCCGGAGCACGCCCTCATCAATCCCGACAACCTGCACATCCTGCTCGATCACGTGAAGTGCGCCGCTTTCGAGCTGCCGTTTGCAGACGACGAGCAGTTCGGGAGCGTGGACGTTCAGCAGGTCTTGTCGGTGCTGTCCGAAGAAGGGTTCGTGCACCACGCCGACGGTCAGTGGAACTGGACGAACGAATCGTATCCAGCCGACGCGGTGAGCCTGCGCTCGGTGTCGTCCGACAACTTCGTGGTCGTGGACACGACGCACGGCGAGCGCGTGATCGGCGAAACGGATTTCACCAGCGGCCCGTCCACGCTCCACGAAAAGGCCATCTACATCGTCGAAGGCGCGCTGTTCCAGGTGGAGCGCTTCGACTTCGACGGCCGCAAGGCCTACGTCCGCGCCGTGGATTGCGACTACTACACCGACGCCATCACGTATACGAAGGTCACCATCCTCGATACGTTCGAGGAGGCACGCGACATCGAGGACGTTCCGGCCGTGAAGAGCCACGGCGAGGTCCACGTGGTGTCGCGGGTCGTCGGCTTCAAGAAGATCAAGTTCTACACCAACGAGAACGTAGGCTCCGGCGAGCTGGATCTGCCCGAACAGCAGATGCACACGACCTCGTACTGGCTCACCATTCCCGCAGCGGTGATGCAGGCGCTGCCGTTTGGCGGCGACGACAGGCGCGATGGCGTGGTGGGGCTGGCGTTCGCGATGAAGAACATCGCGCAGCTGCTGCTCATGTGCGACGGACACGACATCGGCATCTCGGTCGACGGCGGCAGCATCGAGCGCCAGGTGCGCACCGGCGGGGCCGCCGGTACACCGCAGGCCATAGCGGCCGAGCCGCACATCTTCATCTACGACAACTATCCGGGCGGCATCGGGTTCAGCAGGCCGCTGTTCGACATGCACCGCGATCTGCTCGAGCGGACGCGCGAGCTGATCGACGGCTGCCCGTGCGCCTCGGGCTGCCCGTCGTGCGTCGGGCCCGAAGGCAATACCGGGCCGCACGCGAAACAGGTCGCCTCGCGCATTCTGCAGCACCTGGTGGACGCCGCGGCAGCATGACGCCATGAGCCCTCCCGATCTCGCCTCGCGCCTGCGCGCCATCGTCCGGCCGGCGCGGCCGGCCACCGCGACCGGCGACGTGGGCGGCCGGCGCGAGCTGACCTACGAGCCCGACGATGGGAGGCGTCATGAGGCGACGCTGGATCTCGAACAGGTGGCGTACGCGCTCGGCGGCCGTGTCGTCAGCAACGCGTTCGGTTCCTGCCTCGCGATCGATCGACGCTACGAATCGGACCGCTGGCATGGAGACGTGCAGATTGGCGAGTGCGAGCTGAGCGACCTGGAGCCGCTGCGGGTTCTCGATCCAGGCTTGAACCTGAACGATCCCGGCGAAGCGTCGCTTTTGACGGAACAGCGCGCCCGGCCGTGCGGGCCGCCGAATCCCGTGTTCATCGATCTTGAAACGACCGGGCTGAGCGGCGGCGCAGGCACGGTGGCTTTTCTGGTCGGCTGTGGCTTCTTCGATCTGGGCGCCTTCCAGGTGCGGCAGTTCCTGCTGACCAGCTACAGCGCCGAGCGCGCGCTGCTCGCCGCGGCGGCGGAGCTGTTCGGCGACGCCGACCTGATCGTCACCTACAACGGCAAGACGTTCGATGTGCCGGTCATGGAAACGCGGTGGGCGTTCCACCGCATGCGCGCGCCGCTCGACGAGGTGCCGCACTTCGACATGCTGCATCCTGCGCGGCGCCTCTGGCGCTCCCGGGCCACGCCGCTGGACACGGGCGGGTGCCGGCTCTCGACGCTCGAGCGTGTGCTCCTCAACATGCGGCGGATCGGCGACGTGGATGGCTTCGAGATTCCCAGCCGCTTCTTCCGGTTCCTGCGCACCGCCGACCCGCGGCCGCTCGAGCCGGTGCTCGAGCACAATCGGCTCGATCTCGTCT
>JBOGIX010000479.1:0-5951 GCA_050744685.1 Vicinamibacterales bacterium
GCGCAGGGGAGTCCCAGGGGCGAATCCCCTCGGATCAAGTCAGAAGCCGAACCGGATGCCGAGACGAATCTGGCGTTCGCTCTTGGTGCCGGTCGTGTCCGTGATCTCCGTGTATCCATTGAGGTCACGGATGCTCCCGTCGGGGTTCAACCGCAGGCTCGAACGGTTTGCCCCCGGATTGGCGAAGTGGGGGCGGTTCGTCACGTTGAACGCCTCGACGCGCAGCTGAACGTTCGCGGTGCCGCCGAGCGGGATCTGGCGGAACAGACCGACGTCCCACTGCGCCACCCCTGGACCGCGGAGCGTATTGAAGCCGGCATTGCCGAAGCGGGCCTCCGTCACCGGCGCGAACGCGAGCGGGTCGAAGTACGAGTTGTCACGCCCGACTCCGCCAAAGATCTCCACATCGTTCTTGATCTGATCCGCCATCTGCGTGCTGCCGGGCGAATTCAGCGACGTCCCCGAGGAGGTGACGGTGAACGGCCTGCCGCTGTAGAAGCTGAGGATGTTGTTCACCTGCCATCCGCCGACGATTGTGGCCAGGACCCCACCGTTGTTCAGCCATCGCCGCCCGCGGCCGAACGGCAGCTCCGTGAGGTTCGTGATGTGCAGGTTGTGCGTGCGATCGAAGTCGCTGATCCCGTGGTTCAGGTGGTACAGGTCGGGGATCCGCACGCGGGGCTGGTTGTCGCTGTTGGGTGCCCCGGCAATGCCATTCGATCGCTGGAGCGTGTAGTTCACGCGCAGCTGGATGCCGTTGCTGAAGCGCCGGTTCAGACTCGTCTGCAGCGAGTTGTAAGTGCTGTTGCCGAGCGGTCCGATCAGGAGCGTGGCCGCCGTCCTCCCGTACTTCTGGAACAGCTGGCGGCCCGCGCTGCCGCCGTCGATCGGCGACCAGTTCTGCTCGATGATTCCGAGCTGGTTCACCTGGCGCGTGCCGACGTACGCCGCCTCGCCGACGAAGCCCCATTTCAGCTCTTTCTCGAAGGCGACGTTCCACGATTCCACGCGACCGCGATCGAAGTCGTCCGGCAGCGTCACGACGCTGACGTTGCCGGGGACCGGAATGATGCCGCTCGACAGATCGGCATCGGGGATGACGGGAATGCCTTCTTCGATTGGACGCACCCAGCCGAAGGAGTGCGGCGCCTCCTCGACGAGGTTCAGCAGGATGGGATGATTGGTCCGCATCGAACGGGCCAGCGAGTACGGGTCGTTGGTGATGCCGAAGCCACCGCGGACCACCGCCGTCTCGCCGATGCGATAGGTGACGCCGATGCGGGGCGCGAAGAGCGTCTTGCTCATCTTGACGCCGAGATCCTTCGGCACCGAACCGAGACCGCCGACCTCTACCATGTTGGTCTCGAGGTTGTAGCGCTCGAGGCCGCGCTCACCACGCGTCGGGATCGGGAAGTACTCCCATCGTGTCCCGTACGAGATCGTCATCTTCGGCGTGACCTGCCACTGGTCGCGCGCGTAGAAGCTGTACTGCCAGCTGCGCGTCTTGTACGGAGCAACCTCGAGCTTCAGGCGGCCCATTTCCGCCGGCAGGCCGAGGAGGTAGGACGCCCAGCTGTTGAAGTTCGTGCCGCCAGGGCCGCCACGGAGCTGCGTCGGACCGCCGTTGAACTCGAACCCGCCCCTCGCGCCGTAACTGTTGTCGATGATCTCGGGCTGGATGTGATTCAGCGAGGTGAAATAGATGTCCGAGCCCACGCGGATGTTGTGCCGTCCCTTCAACCAGTTCAGATTGAGCACGGTCTGATACTGGTCGTCCGACCGGTAGTACGGCATGTAATCCTCGGTCGTGCCGAAGTCGGAATACCCGTCGAGATCGAACACGGGCAAGCCGCCTTCCCAGGGATTCGGCCCGTTGGTGCCCGGGATACCCAGCCAGTCGAGTCCCTGCAGTTCGCCAACGTTGGACATCTCGACGTTCGAGTCCATCCGCACCCAGCCGAAGTGCCCGTCGACAACGACGTTCGAGCCGAACGTATACGTCGCGCCCGACGAGAAGTTGTAGGTGTCGCCCCACCCGACGCCCGGGTTGCCGCCGGCGCTCGGGTTGCCTTGCAATTGCTCGCCGAAGACCGTCTTGTTGTCCTGCCAGAAATCGAGTTGCGAGTAGCGGCCGAAGATGTGCAGGCGATCGCTGGCGTTCCAGTTCACCTTCGTGTCGAGCGTCCAGCGGTTGAACGCGAAGGGCGCCTGGACGAAGTAATTGCTGAACTCCGGTATCGATCCGTCGGCATCATTCAGGTTTGGCAGCGGGATGAACGGGATCATCTTCTGCGCGACCGGACTGATCCGGTTGGCCGGGATCACGTTCCCGGGAAACGGCAGGCGCCCGGTGCCATCCGGATTGCCGGTAAAGGGGTCGTAAATCGTTGTGCCCGTTCCGGTGAAGTCCCCGCGCCTGACGGCGTCGGTCGGGACCGACATGGTCCGGCTGACGTTCTCGTGCCGGCGCGTGCCCTCGTAGCTCGCGAAGTAGAACAGCCTGTTGCGAAGGAGCGGGCCGCCGAGCGTTCCGCCGTACTGGTCGAACCGCCAGCGGCCCTTGTTCGTGTCGGGCGGATCGAAATAGTTCCGGGCGCGCAGCCGCTCGTTATTGTGATACTCGAACGCGGATCCGTGCAGGGTGTTCGTGCCGCTCTTGATCTGGACACTGATCGCGGAGCCGCCCGCCAGGCCCTGCTCGGCGTCGAAATTGTTCGTCACGACGTTGACCGTCTCGATCGATTCGAGGGCGGGCACGTAGGCGACCACGTGCGGCAGCCAGACGTTCTGGGAGCTGACGCCGTCGATCCGGGTGTTGTTCGAGCTGCGGCTCGCACCATTCACGTTGAATACGAGCGCGCGCGAGGGGTTGGACGGGATCGAGTGCGCCTCCTCGGGCGGCGTGAAACCGGGCAGCGTGGCGAAGAGCTCCTGGTAATTCCGCCCGACCGGCACCGGCAGGTCACGCAGATCCCGCGATCGCAGCTCCTGGCGGATCTCCGCCCGGTCCGTCTGCAGAACGGGCCGTTCGCCGGAAACCGTCACCGTTTCCTGCAGCTGGCCCACGGGCAGCGTGGCATCCACGCGTGTCACGGTGTTCAGCGTGACCGCGACTTCATTCCTGGTGAACGTGCGGAACCCGGTCAGGGTCACCACGACGGTGTAGGTACCGGGTTGGAGCGTCGGAAATCGATAAGCGCCGGCCCCATCGGTTACGGCGTTTCGGGTGGCCTTGGACTCGTCGTGGGTAATCGTTACGCTGGCGCCGGGGACTGCGGCTCCGGTTCCGTCCTGCACGTTGCCGACTATCGATCCATACAGGACCTGACCTTCGGCGGCCGGGCTGAAGGCACACATCAACAGCGCAGCGAGAACCAAGCGCCATTGGATCGTCTTGCACTCGCGTCTCATTGAACCATCTCCTCCGGAAGACGGGCATTCGAAAAGAACATCGACACGTCGGCGATTCGGAGGGGAATCTATTCAACGCGCTTACATCCTCACCAGCGGCGCAAGGCGACAAGAGGGCGTGTCGTCTCGTGCCGCTGCCATGCCGCCGGCAATTTGTCCTCTGGAAGGGACGGATTTACAATGTCCGTCGACCCTGGGTGCCCATGGACAGAAATTCCGACCCCCCCGGCGGCGCCTCGGATCCGGAGGCCAGCGAACGGCTGGACTCTTGGAAAGAGATCGCTGCCTTCCTCAGGCGCGACGTGCGCACCGTCCAGCGCTGGGAAAAGCTCGCGCGCCTTCCCGTCCACCGACATGCCGCGAGCCGTCTCCGTACGGCGTACGCATACAGGTCCGAGCTCGAGGCGTGGTGGCGCGACCAACGGCACCTGACGGATGACGTACCTGCTGACGCGGCGTTGAGCGACACCCCGGGCGACCACGACAGCGGACCGGCGGCGGATGCACCTCCCGCCGTACCCGTTTCCCCCGCTGCCGAAGCACCGACGCCGCAGTCCTCGAGCCGGTCGATCTACCGTCTCGGATTTCCGGCGCTGGCCGGCGTCCTGTGTCTGGCGGCAGTCCTGGGGATGGTGCTGCGGTGGGGAGGGCGGGACGACGAGCGGATGCCGTCCGCGGAGGGTGACGCGGTTCCCGTGCTGCTCGTGCCGTTCGAGGATCACGCGGGGCAGCCAGGGCTTGCCGTGGAGCTTCACGAAGGATTCGGGCGCGGTCTGGGCCGGGGGCAAGTGCTGGAGGCAGTCGGTTCGAGTCGAATCGCGGGAACGCTGCAGCTCATGCGTCGCGACCCGGCTACGGCCCTCACTCCGGCAGTGGCGCGGGAGGTTGCCATCCGGGACGCCCGGATCCGCTATGTCGTCACGGGCCGTGTCCACACGCTCGATTCAATCTACCTGGCAGACGTCCAGGTCCTCGATCCGTCTGCCGGCCGCATCGTCGCCAGCGTCGAGTGGAAGGGGGAGACTGCCGAGGCACTACTGGATGGGATCGACGATCAGTCCCGGCGGCTCACAACAATGATCTCTGCGGCTACGCCTTCGAGCCGCCCGCCCGACGATCTGCTCGAGCCGGTCACGACCAGGGCGCTGTCCGCCGTGCGTTTGTACACGGCCGCGGTTCACGCTGGGGCGCGGGGACAGTGGGGCGCCGCCGAATTGCTGGCCCGCCGCGCGACTGCCGCGGATCCCGACTTCGCGGTCGCGCTCGCATGGACGGCCTGGGCCATGCGGCACCAGGGGCACCGTCGCGAGGACTGCCTGCCGCTGCTCGAGCGCGCGGTCACGCTCTCGCCGCAGCTGACCGACCGCGAGAACTATCTCGTGACCGGAATGCTCCGGGCGGTCTCGGGCGATCTCGGTGCCGCCGCCGCGGCATTCGAGGCGCTCCTGCGCCTGCACCCGCGCGATCGTCTCGGCCTCGATCTCCTGTCGCACGTGCTCTTCAGGATGGGCCGTGTGAACAGGGCGCTCGACCTCGCGACGTTTCGCGCGGAGCAATATCCTTCCGAATTCGAGGCGAACGTCCGCGCCGCGCAGATGCTCACGAGCGCCGGGCGCGATGCCGCCGCTGCCGTATTCGTCAAACGGGCGCAGGAGCTGGCCCGTCCGGAGACGGCGCGTGACCGGCCTTCCATGAGCGCATGGATCGCCGGGCTTCCCGTCTTCCTGCGATGGAACGCCGGCGACGGCGCCGAAGCGGGGCGGACGCTCGATGGCCTGGAACGGACGATGAACCAGAAGCTCGGCCTCGAGCGAGACGCCTTGTCGACGACGGTCGGCTTTGCGTATTCGGCGATGGGCCGCCGGGCGGACGCGGAACGGGCGTTTCGGGCTGCAGGCAGCCCCACGCGGCAGCTGAACCTCGCGATGCTGGCTCTCACGGCAGGCGATGAAGACGAGGCGCGCCGATGGCTGCGGCAGATCCCGCAATTCAGCGCGGTTCGGCCCTCGCTGTTCGCGCGTGTCGGGCTGGAGGCAGAGGCGATCCGCGGCCTCGAATCAGACGCGCCGTCTCCGTACCGCGAAGGCCTCGAGTCGGTCAGCCGTGGACTCCTCGATGCGCGCCGCGGCAGGACCGAGAGCGCGGCAACCGCGCTGCGCCGGGGGCTCGATCTGCTCCGGTGGTCCGGCGAACCGGAGTACTTGTTCGCCATCGAGGAGCTCGCGCGCATGGCCGAATCGCAGGGGGATGTCGATCGCGCGGCCTCGCTGCTTCGCACCGCAGTCGACAGCCGCGCTCATACGTACGGCGCACGGCAGTGGACGGCGGCGTACTGGGCGAAGCTCGGCGCCGGCCTGGCGCGCCTGCACGGACGTCAGGGAAGGACCGCGGACGCGGAGCGAGTCATCGCCGGCATCGAGGCCTTCGTCCCCGGGCAGGTGCGTTGACCGCCAATCTTCAACTCCCAACTTCTCCGCCTTCGCGCTCACGAGGCGCGCGCGCTTCGGCGAGACCTCGCCAGAGCGTGTCGGATGCGAAGA
>JBOGIX010000480.1:0-4156 GCA_050744685.1 Vicinamibacterales bacterium
GGATCCTCCGCGGTAATGCGCTCGTACATCTCGAACAGGTTGCCGTAGCGCGCCTTGATGACTTCGATGCCGAGACGCTCGATGGCCTCCTTGAAATCGAGATACACGGACAGACCGGTCTCGCCGACGCCGAACCCCTCGTCCGATTGCTGCTTCGCGGCGCGAGATGCCACGTCGCGCGGCACGAGATTGCCGAAGCTCGGGTAGCGGCGTTCGAGGTAGTAGTCGCGCTCCGTTTCCGGGATTTGCGCGGCCGGGCGCCTGTCGCCCGGGTTCTTCGGTACCCAGACGCGCCCGTCGTTCCTCAGGCTTTCGCTCATCAGCGTCAGCTTGGACTGATGCGTGCCCGAGACAGGAATGCAGGTCGGGTGAATCTGCGTGTAGCACGGGTTGGCGAAGTAAGCGCCGCGCTTGTGTGCCCGCCACGACGCGGTGACGTTCGATCCGACCGCGTTCGTTGAAAGGTAGTACGCCGTACCGTAGCCGCCGGTGCAGAGCAATACCGCATGCCCCGCATATCGTTCGATCGCTCCGGTGATCAGATTCCGGCAGACAATGCCGCGAGCCTGCCCGTTGACGATGACGAGATCGAGCATCTCGCGCTGGGTGAAGGTCTTCACCGTGCCGCGCTCGACCTGGCGCATCATCGACTGATAGGCGCCGAGGAGCAGTTGCTGCCCGGTCTGCCCGCGCGCGTAGAACGTGCGCGAGACCTGGGCGCCGCCAAACGATCGGTTGTCGAGCAGCCCGCCGTACTCGCGCGCAAACGGCACGCCCTGCGCCACGCACTGATCGATGATGTTGACGCTCGTCTGCGCGAGCCGATAGACGTTGGCTTCGCGCGACCGGTAGTCGCCCCCCTTGACCGTGTCGTAGAACAGCCGCTGGATGCTGTCGCCGTCGTTCTGATAGTTCTTAGCGGCGTTGATGCCCCCTTGCGCGGCGATGCTGTGCGCGCGGCGGGGGCTGTCCTGGATGCAGAAGCTCAGCACGTTGTAGCCGAGCTCGCCGAGCGACGAGGCCGCCGACGCCCCGGCGAGGCCGGTGCCGACGATGATGATGGTGAACCTGCGGCGGTTCGCCGGGTTCACGAGCTTCGACTCGAAGCGATGCCGGTCCCACTTCTCTGCGAGCGGACCGGCCGGGATCTTGGAATCTAGAGGCATCGTTTTCGCGTCCTGCGCGCTAGTGCGCCAGGTGCACCCAGATGGGAATCAGCGCGAGCCCGCCGCCGATGATCACGGCGAGCACGAGGCTCCAGGTGGTAAGGCGGCGCGTATACAACGGATGGTCGAAGCCGATCGACTGGAGCCCGCTCGCGATGCCGTGCCGCAGGTGCAGGCCGACGATCAGGGTGCCGATCACGTAGACCGCGACCCACAGCGGGTTCTGAAAGACTTCGATTTCGGTCCGATACAGATCGCGAACCGAGGCGTCCGCCACGGTTTGATAGTACGAGCCGAACTTGAACTGCTTGACGTGGATCAGCACGAACACGAGCACCGTCAGGCCCGAGGCGATCATCGTGGACGACGACAGGCTTTTCCTGCTCGTGTGCCCGGCACGGGTCTTCTTCTGATAAGCCAGCGGCCGCGCCGCGCTGTTCGCCGCGAACATCCGGATGGCTTTGTAGATGTGCACCAGGAAGACGAGCAGCAGCCCGATTTCGATCGGGATGATCAGCGGATTCGAGATCAGCTTGTGCGAGTACTCGTTGAAGACCACCGGGCCGGCGAGGATGAGCGCGTTGCCGGCAAGATGAAGGATCAGATACAGGAAAAGCAGCAGGCCGGTGATGCCGATGAGGAGTTTGGTGCCGACCGAGGAGGAAAAGTAGCGATGAAACCGTGAGAAAGAAGAGATCTCGGACATCAGAGAAATTGTATCTGAAAGCCTCCGGTGCGAACGCGCCTTCTCGGGTCGCGCTCATGCGGTTGATCGCCCCCACGTTTCGTTACATGATTAGTCGGATGTGCGTCCGCGGCTCGACGCGGCCGTGAACTGGCCGACAGGTTCGATATCCAGCGATGAAAATTCACGAGTATCAGGCGAAGAGCATTCTGGCGAAGTACGGCGTGCCTGTGCCGCAGGGGGAGGTCGTGCAGACGCCGGCCGATGCCGCGCGCGTCGCCGAACGGCTTGGCGGCGGCGTCTCGGTCGTGAAGGCGCAGATTCATGCCGGCGGCCGTGGCAAGGGCGGCGGCGTGAAGGTGGTCAAGAACGCGGACGAGGCGCGCCAGGCCGCTGAGAAGATCATCGGCATGAACCTCGTGACCTACCAGACCGGACCTCGAGGGCAGAAGGTCGGCCGCGTGCTCGTCGAACAGGGGCTCAAGATCAAGCGCGAGCTGTATCTCGGCATCGTCCTCGATCGCTCGTCCGAGAAGCCGGTGCTGATGGCCAGCCAGGAAGGGGGCGTCGAAATCGAGAAAGTCGCCGAGGAGACGCCCGAACGGATTCACAAGGAATTCATCAATCCGGCTGTGGGTCTGGCGGCGTATCAAGCGCGCAAGCTCGCCTTCGCGCTCGGCCTCGAAGGCGCGCAGATCGGCCAGGCCGCGAAGTTCATGGCTGCCGTCTGGGATGCATTCCGCGCAACCGACGCCTCGCTCATCGAGATCAATCCCCTCATCGTCACCGAAGAGGGCACGCTGCTCGCGCTCGACGCGAAGATGACCTTCGACGACAACGCGCTCTATCGTCATCAGGACGTCAAGGCGATGCGCGACCTCGCCGAAGAGGAGCCGCTCGAGATCGACGCCTCGAAGTACTCGCTGAACTACATCAAGCTGGATGGCACGATCGGCTGCATGGTCAACGGCGCCGGACCCGCCATGGCGACGATGGACATCATCAAGCTGGCCGGGGGCGAGCCGGCGAACTTCCTGGATGTCGGCGGCGGTGCCAACGCCGAACAGATCAAGAACGCGTTCCGCATCCTGATGTCGGACAAGAGCGTGAAGGCAGTCCTCATCAACATCTTCGGCGGGATCCTCCGATGCGACGTGCTCGCCGAGGGCGTGATCGCCGCGGTGCGTGATCTCGGCGTGCCGGTGCCCATCGTCATTCGCATGGAAGGCACCAATGTCGAGGAAGGAAAGCGCATGCTCAAGGAGAGCGGGCTCAACTTCACGACCGCCGACACCATGAGCGAAGCGGCCGAGCGCGTGGTGGCGCTCGGAAAGTAGCCCACCCTCCAACACGTCAGCAGATCAGAAGCGACCATGGCAGTACTCATCGACAGGAACACGCGCCTCATCGTCCAGGGCATCACCGGCAGGGAAGGGACGTTCCACGCGAAGCAGGCGGCGGCTTACGGCACGCAGGTCGTCGGCGGCGTCACGCCGGGCAAGGGAGGAACGACGCACGAGGGTTGGCCGGTGTTCAACACCGTCGACGATGCGGTGCGGGAGACGGGGGCGAACGCGACGGTGATCTTCGTGCCGCCGCCCGGCGGGGCAGACGCGATCATGGAAGCGGCGAGCGCCGGCCTGCCGCTGGCGGTGTGCATCACCGAAGGCATCCCGACGCTCGACATGCTCCGGGCGCTCCAGGTCGTGCGCCCGTCGAGAACGCGGCTGATCGGGCCGAACTGTCCGGGGCTCATCACCGCCGGCCAGGCGAAGGCCGGGATCATCCCCGGCCATATCTGTAGCGAGGGGCGCGTCGGCATCGTCTCGAAGAGCGGCACGCTGACCTACGAGGCAATCCATCAGCTCACTAACCTCGGCCTCGGGCAGACCACCTGCATCGGCATCGGTGGCGATCCCCTGATCGGAACGAGCTTCATCGATGCGCTGATGTTGTTCGCAGGTGATCCGCAGACCGAGGCCGTGGTCATGATTGGCGAGATCGGCGGCACGGCTGAGGAAGAAGCGGCCGCCTGGATCAAAGAGAACTTCCGAAAACCGGTCGTCGGCTTCATCGCGGGACAAACAGCGCCGCCCGGGCGTCGTATGGGGCATGCGGGTGCGATCATTGCCGGCGGAAAGGGCACGGCCGCCGAGAAGATGGCCGCACTGAGCGCGGCGGGCGTGCACGTCGTGAAGAGCCCGGCCGATATCGGAAACGCCGCCCGCGACGCCCTGCGCGCCTGAGCTGCGCCGTGCCGCCGGAGGGCGGGAAACCGCCGTCGCCTGCGCGTGCGGCCCGGCGC
>JBOGIX010000481.1:0-2228 GCA_050744685.1 Vicinamibacterales bacterium
GGCCCGGGCAAGGACCGCGTCGGGCGTCTTGTCGGCATCCACCGTGTCGAAGGCGAGGTGCGAAACAGGCGCGGGGAGAACCGTCTGCTCGTTGCGCGGCCGGGCCCTGAAGGCGGCGCGCGCCGAGCGCGACACCTGCTCCAGCTTCGCCTCGGCCGCCTCGATCCCGGCCTCGAGGCGCTGGTGCTCGGCTTCCTTGCCCGCGGGCCACAGCAGCAGCGACGGACTCGGCGTGGCGTTCGTGAAGTGCGAGTAGAGTCCGGATTCGTCGATGTTGTTGAAGAACGCGAACAGCGCGTAGTAGTCCCGCTGCGTGATCGGGTCGAAGCGATGATCGTGGCAGCGCGCGCACTCGACCGTCAGTCCGAGCATCGCCGTCCCGAACGTGTTCACGCGATCGACCACGTATTCGGTGCGGAACTCCTCTTCGATGCTGCCGCCTTCGTTGGTCTGGCGGTGGAGCCGGTTGAACGCCGTGGCGATGCGCTGCTCGCGTGTGGCATCCGGGAGCAGATCGCCGGCCAGCTGCCAGGTGAGGAAATCGTCGTAGCGCAGATTTCGATTGAACGCGCTGATGACCCAGTCGCGATACGGGGACATGTCGCGGTCGACGTCTGCCTGGTAACCGTACGTATCGGCGTAGCGCGCCAGGTCGAGCCAGTCCATTGCCATGCGCTCGCCGTACGCCGGCGAGGCCAGGTACCGATCTACGGCCCGCTCGTACGCACCAGCGGATTTGTCGTCGAGGAACGCTTCGATTTCCCCGACGCTCGGCGGCAGTCCCGTGAGGTTCAGCGCAAGCCGGCGGATCAGCACCTCGGGCGGGGCCCGAGGCGCAGGCGCGAGCCCCTCGGCGTCCAGCCTGGTCCCTACGAAGGCGTCGATGGCATTCGCCGCGGCGCGTCCGTCGCGTAAAGGCGGCGGGGTGTGACTCGCCACGGGGGCCAGCGACCAGTGCGGCCGATAATCCGCTCCTTCCTCGATCCACGTCGTCAGCAGCGCCTTCTCTTCGTCGGTCAGCGAGAGATTCGAATCCGACGGCGGCATCATCTCCTCGAGGTCGTCGGAGGTGATGCGGCGTACGAGCTCGCTTTTCGCCGGATCGTGCGGCTTGACAATGGCCCACCCCGCGCCGAGCTTCTTCAGCGCGCCCTCGCGAACGTCGAGGCGAAGCTTCGCCTTGCGCTTCGACGCGTCGGGACCATGGCAGCGGAAACAACGGTCCGACAGCAGCGGACGGATCTGGCGGGTGAAGTCGATGCGTCCCGGCCGCGGAGCCCCCTTCTCGGCCGAGGCAATCAGGCCCGACAAGACGACGAGCGCCAGGGCAGAGACGCCGCCGAAGTGCGGGAGCATCCGCGTATTCTGAAATCGGGGGCCTGGGGTGTCAAACGCTCACAGCTTCCAGCTTCCAGCTACCAGCTTCCAGCTCTACCCGGCGCTGTTCGCCGTCGCGTCGCCGCTTCTACCGGCCCCCGCGACGAACAGCCCTGCGGCCCGGAGCACATCATGCCTTTGTCACTGCTGTTCCGGTCCACTTCGACGGCACGCGTTGCATCTGTCCTGGCATACGCACCGCGGCGGCCGTTGCTCCGGATTCTCCAGAAGTCCTTGAACATGCGCCACGGATCCCGGAGAACGGAGACGTGCGACCGACGGTCGTAATGCCATTCGATCGGAATTTCGCGAATGCGCCAGCCCTGCAGCGTGGCCACGAACAGTACCTCCAGATCAAACGTCCAGCCGTTGATCGTCGTGGCCGGCACTACCGCTTCGATCGCGCGCGCGGTGAAGAGTTTGAAGCCGCACTGCGTGTCGTGCAGGCCCGGCAGCAGTCCATGGCGGACCAGCGCGTTGAAGCCGCGCCCCATGACGTGCCGGTAGAGCGGTTCGCCGACGCGCCGGGCGCCCGGCCCTTCCCGCGACCCGATGGCAATGTCGCAGTCGCCGGGCACGAGCGACACGAAGCGGTGTATCTCATGGGGGGGCATCGACAGGTCGGCATCGCACATGAACCGCAGCGCACCGGGGGCGGCGAGGAGTCCCGCCCGCAGCGCACCGCCCTTGCCCTGGTGCGGTTCACGTTGCAGCACGATGCGGTCGTCGGAACCGACGAGCCGCGCGACGACCTCCGACGTTCGATCGTCTGAACCGTCGTCGACCACTCGAATCTCGCAGCGGAACCTGAAGGATGCCAGCTCCGTGAGCAGCCGATCCAGCGTCTGTCC
>JBOGIX010000482.1:0-3159 GCA_050744685.1 Vicinamibacterales bacterium
ATGATCACGCGTCCCGCGAATGATCGATCGCGGAGCAGATCGTCGAGTTCCCCCGGAGAGTTGACGCGGCGCCCCGACAGCTCGGGAACCTCGGCCAGTCCCGTTTCAGTGAGCGTGAGGCCCGGCAATGCCCCGGTGCCGCGCCACGTGAGCGAGACCGCAATTGCCGTCGCTATCGCCGCGATGAACCCGCCGATCAGGATCGTTCGTCCTTTTGGCACGATGCGATGCCTCCCTCAGTGGAAAGAAGGATGGTCAGAACGCGCAGGCCGCATTGCTGCCGGCGTCGTTTTGCCTTACGGCGCCCAACGGAATCAGCCGAACGGCGACTGTACGCGCCTCGACCGCATCTTCGTTCCGCATGACGTGCACATGGCGGCCGCCCTCGTCGACGCGGCCCATGCCAGCGGTGTGCACGTGCGGCGTGCAGGACGGATCATCTCCCTCATACACCGTCACAGTTCCGGCGGTGACGATGATGAGGCTGTGACCGGGCGAGTGTGCCAACCGGTGGTCCCCCTGGCGCCCAAACGTTGCTGTGGACGTAGAGGCCGGACGGCTCTTGGGCTTCTGAAACGAGCGCCAGAGGTTTTGAGCGCGGGTGCTGGGAACCGTCCGGCGAGAGCACATGGTTGCTGGCATCGATGTTGCCGAAGCGGCCGATGGCGATGCTGGCTCCTCTGAACGCTGAGGCCGTCTTCGCTTGGACGTTCCCGACGTACGCGGCCGCGCCCAGCATTACGGCACCGAGCACCACGGTCCAGATCAGCTTTCGTCGCATCCCGTCCCCCTTTGGCTCTGAAAGGAGCCGCATGCGCACGATAGGCAGCCCCCATGGTCGGAACAAGCCGCAAGCCGCGGCACAGGCCGTACTCCATGGGCACGCCGTGAAATGCCGTCAATTGCCGCCGCTCGTGGCGGGCGCTAGAATCGCCTTCCCCCGACTCCGCGTCGAGTCAGACGGCGACGCACCAGGACCGAACCTGCATCGCCGGCCCTCATCGTTCGTCTTCGAACGCGCTTCCGACGATCGTCTGGACTCGTGGAAGAAATCGCCGCGCGTATGACGTGGGACGTGACGACGGTGCAGCGCCGGGAGAAGCGGGAAGGGGTGCCCGTGCACCGCCACGGCCACGAAAAGATGAGTCGGTCTAACGACAGCCCGCGAGACTTACTTTGAACCTGACTGCAGGCGCCGCTCCAACCACGTCAACAGCACGGCCCTCGTGGCACTCTTCCTGGTATCGTTCAACAGTTCGTGATATCCGCCGTCGACCAGGTGAAGAGCCTTGTCCTGCGACGCGACGGTGGTGAAGAGCATTCGGCTGCCTTCTGGATTGGTCCAGGTGTCTTTCGTGCCGTGCATCATCAGTACGGGGACTTTCCAGTCGGGATAAAGCTTCCAGTTGTCGTGGGCCATCGCTGCGCCGGTGGCGGCGACGAGCATTGGCATTCTGTCCCGGTAGATCAGCGGATCGTTCCTCACGAACGCATCGTTCTCCACTCCCTCGTAAAGATCGCGAACCGACGCACTTCTCCGCGGGAGAGGAATGGTTGGAGCAATGAAGGCCGCCGCGCCGATCACGGCGCGAAACGTGGCACTCGTCTCATAGAGCAGGGCGCCGCTCATGAGAATCACGCCACGAACCCCGTCCTGGTTGCGAGCAACACTGCCGGCGGCAACGAGCCCGCCGAGCGAGTGCCCCGCTAGAAACAGCGGCAGCGGTTGACCCTGCAGCTTCCGTCTCGCGGCGAGGTGGTCCTGTAGCGCCTGATCAACATCGACCAAGCCTCGCCAACCAGGCGAGCGGCCATGCCCCCACAGGTCGATCGCGTAGACGCTGACGCCGGCCGCCAGCAGGTGCGGGATCAGCTGGTCATGCTGCTTGACGTACCGCTGCGCGTACTCGGCGTAACCGTGTTGGAGCAGCAGGACAGCCTTCGGGTTCGGAGCATGCCAAACATAGCCGGTCACGCCCGTGCCGATGTCCCATGGTTCACAGCGAATCGGCGCCGCCCCCGGCTTCAGTCGGCTCATCTCGGCGACGGTGTTTGCGTCCGCGTCGCAGCCCGTGTCAGCGCTCATTGCTGCGGGCATGTGCCGCGCCGCGGTCACCCTGTAGGTTGCCCAGACCAGCAGCACGATGAACGCCGCAACGGCCGCAACCCGCCACTTGCGTCCTGGCTTTTTGATGCTCATCGGCCGTCCAATCAGACCGGAGGTGAGTTGCTGCGCGCACGCGACGCGTAGAACGAGTCTGCGCACGGTTTCCGGGGAGCCCGGCACCCGCGGCCGATTCAGCCGCTCGCCGCCTCACGTTCAGCGCGGTTCGCGGGCGCGAGGGACATCCTAATAATCAGTGTTGGCCGGCTGCAGCGGGCTGACTTTGCTCACTCCTCCTTTGTCGGCCAACTGACTTGTCGATCTTACTCAGGCGCTCGAGACCTCGGCGATGAAACCGGCGACGTAGCGCTCGATCTGGTCCGGTGGCAGGTCGTAGCGGGCGCGGGCGTCCGGCTGGCCGAGGTTGCCGCTGATGACGAAGGCGCGCAGCCCCGCCTGGGCAAGGCTTTTCGCCTGCGCGACGCTGAGCCCACCGACCACCTGCACCGGGGCGGCGCCGCCGACGCGCTCGAAGATGGCGCGGGCCACATCACCGAGATAATGGCGCTCGATGAGTGTCGGGTCGGCGCGCCGCGCGTCGGCCTGCAGGTGAACACCGACCCCGTCCACACCGGCCTCGAGCATGCGAAGCGCGACCTCGACGGCCTGCGCGGCAGGGCCCTGGTGCGGCACGAAAATATCGGCAAAGGCGAGCCGCGGCAGATCGGCGTCCGCCCGCCTGAACTCGTCGCGCACGGCACAAATCGCCTTCGCCGTATCCACACCGGCGAGCGCGAGGAAATCAATGATGTTGCCGCCGCCCGCATAGACGGCGCGCGCCTCGAAGCCACCGCCATCCATCGTCTTCATGTCGGCCAGCAGCAGCGCCTCGGGAAACTTCCGGCGGAAGGCTGGCACGACGTTCGAGACGCCTTCGTTCTTGAGCAGCGGCGTCCCCATTTCGACGATGCTGACCCCGCCCGCCAGTGCGGCACCGGCAACCCCGAGACCCTGCTTCACGGTGGCCACGTCGACCGAAATCTGGAACGTGAAGC
>JBOGIX010000483.1:0-3703 GCA_050744685.1 Vicinamibacterales bacterium
GTTCGAACGAGCGCGCGAGCCCCAGCAGCGACAGCGCCCGCTTCGGCGCCCGCAGCAGCGCAAGCTCGAACTGGACACGGGCGAGATCCGGACGCGCCAGCGACAGCAGCATTTCCCCCAGCAGTTCATGCGCGGGCTTGGGCGGCACCGGCGGGCCGAACTCGTAGGGCGTCTTGTCTTCCGCCGCAACCGCCTGCGTCATGCGCTCGACCGCCTCGTTGCTCCGCCCGTCCGCCATCAGCAGCCGCGCGGCGAGCTGGTGCTCCATGATGGCGACCGCCTGCACGTCCCCGGGATACGCATGGGCGTGCGACGGCTTCGGGGCCGCGGTCGAGCCGGTCAGGCTCCGCAGCGCGTCCAGGGCCTGCTCGGCATCCCGGCGGCGGCCGCGATTGAGCGCGTCGGAGCCCGCCGCGAAGAAATGTGCCGCCCGTGCCGGCAAATCGAGACCCGATGTGTCGATGCCGGGCCCGTAGGGCTCGCCGGTTTCGATGGAGTGCAGGACGCGCATCTGCACCAGGTAAAAACGGAGAAGCGGCGGTGGCTGATACCCCGCCGCCATTTCCATCGTCTCGAGAACCCTTCGCGCGTCCGCGAAGCGTCCCTGCTGCAGGTACGCGTACTGGAGCCACCAGAGGGCATGGTATCCGCCCGCGTCAATCGGCAGACTCCTCTGCGAGGCTTTCCAGGAGGCTTCGTTCGATCGTGCCGCTTCGTCCCACATGCCCATCGCGACGAAGATGTGAGAGGGCATGTGTTGAGCATGGGGCGCCGCGAGTGCGACCTTCGCGTAGACGCGGGCCGCCCGGAGGCCCAGCGGCGCGTGAACCGGATCGTCATACGCGTGAATCGCATAGTGCAGGGCGCCAGGATGTTCGGGGTGCTTCTCCAGAACTGCCTCCGCGATCGCCGCCGCCTTCATGTATGTCCTGAAGTCCCTTCCGCGGTGGCTGGTTCCGATCAGTGAGAGGGCATAGAAAGCGGCCGCTTCGCGATCGTCCGGATAACGCTCGTGCAGGCGCCGCATCGCGGTGGCGTACTCGAAGTCCCGGTCCTCCTTCGTGCCCTCTCCATAGAGAATCTCGACCGCCCGCAGGTATGCCCGCTCGCGCTCGGTCGGGGCCGTGACCGGGAGGCGCTTCAGCGCGGCGCGCGCGGCGTCGCGGTCCTGGGCGAACCACACGGGCTCGTTGTAGGTCATGGCTTCGCCCCAATAGGCCATCGCAAAGGACGGTGCCAGCTTCTGAGCCGCGAGAAACTGCGCGCGGGCCTCGCGGTATTCGAAGCTGTGGAGGAAGAGGACGCCGCGTTCGAAGTGCTTCTGTGCGCCGGCCGGTCCCGACGTCGGAAAGTCGATCCGGCCCAGCTCACCGGCCTGTGCCTGGAGGCCGAGCATCAACGGCGCGCACAACGCAAACAAGGCCATGCCCATAAGGTGTCAGTCGCGGTCCAGCCGGGCGTCCTTCGCCCATGGAAGCCGATGGTGACACGGTCCGCCCGGGCCGGATCAGGAAGGCGCACACGATCGCAGTGACGTCACGTGCGCGGCCGTCTTGGCCCGTCGCGCGTCAGCGTCGGGGAGCACCCGGTCCGGGCACGCCCGGCTTCAGGAAGTGCACGAAAAACGCCACGAGCTGCGTGTTGGACTCGGGCGTCGGGGCATGCGCCCGCCGGTTCGACATCCCCACTCGATTGCTGAAGCCGAGCAGGCGGTTGACCGCGACCGCGTGATTCAGCGCAATCCAGCGTTCCGGCTGGTCCTCGGATCCGCCGCTGACGAAGAACGGGCGCGGCGCAATCAGTGCGTGGATCTCGTGCAGGTCGCGCCCTGTCTCGATCATGGTCTTGTACGGGCCGGTGCGCGGATTCTCGGCACTCGGCAGGCCGCGTTTCGGGCGCTGCACCTCCGGATCGAAGCCAAGGTACCAAGGCTCCCAGTAGTTGACGTTGGACCGCGCTTCGTCGAACACGATGCCTGGATCGCTCGTGGCGACCGCCGCGAAGCGCTCCCACAATGCGCCGGCAAACATCGACCACTTCCCGCCGTAACTGTGCCCGACGACGCCGATGCGCGCGGCGTCGACTTCGGGGAGTGCCGCCAGTGCGGTCCACGCATTCGCGGCGACGTATGCGTAGTAGGACAGCGGCTGCACGGCGATGCCGGCGCGATCCGGCTTCCAGGCGTCGCCAGCAGGCGTGCCGATGGACAGCGTGACGAACCCGGCCCGCGTCAGCTGGCGGGCGAAGTCGCGTTCCGGCGCGCCCTCGAGGCCGACGCTGGTCTCCGGTTCGTAGAACGGCACGAACACCGCGGGAAACGGGCCGGTCCCGTCGGGCACGAGCAGCCAGCCTTCGGTACGCTGGCCGGGCGCGACCTCCAGCCGGACACGCCGCTGGATGAAGGTCTCGCGGCGGCTCTCGCCGAGCACCTCGATTCGAGCCCCGGTCAGCACCGCCGGCCACGGCCCCATCAGCTCGTGCCACTCCGACAGGAGCTGCTGCCGGCGGCGCTCCCAGTCGGCTGCCGTGCGCACCGGCGTGCCGTCGGAGAAGATCAGCGGGGAACGATACGGGCCGAGCTGGCCAGCGAAGCGGTCCGGGACCTCGAACAACGGCGCGATCAGATCCCAGGCCGTGCCCTGCGGGCTGGCGGCGACAACCATGGCCAGCAGCAGCGCTCCGACGCACAACGTGGCCCGCAGGCCGGCTGGACCACCGACGGCAGAGATCGACTTGCTCATTGACGCGAGGATAGCCCACCCGCGACCGCCGGAGCCATCGGTCAGGCTCGTCACTTTTCGCGGCAGGGCACCATGGCGGCGCGCGACGAGACCCCTGCGAGGGCAGGTGGATGAGTCTGGAAAATGACAACTGCCCCCGTCCGTTCGCAAACCGAAGCGCCCGACCACCGACGCGCTCCGCTCAGACCTCGGCGATGTCGATCGTTCGTTGGTAGAAGCCGGCAGCGAGGCGCCTGGCGCGAATCGCGGGATCGTCGACGGCGAGAGCGATTGCGTACGAGCCGGCCCTGCCCGGCCGCCAGGCGTGCGACCAGATCGTCCACGTCTGGTTCGTGCGCTGCTTCGGACACACGTCGACGCGCGCGTAGGGCTGACCCGGAGCGAAGCGGATAAGCAGCTTGTCCGTGACGCGATCGCCGCCCCACATGATCCCGACGACCCGGTAGACAATGCCGCGCGCGCCGCGCCATTTCTCGACGCGTATCGGCATCGCCGCCTGATCGATCCTCGCCGGCTCGTAGTCCCGCGCGAGCGCAGGCACGCCGTCCTGGTGTGTCCGGGATGCGAACTCCCGCATCTGCGACGTCGCCGGCGCACCATCGTCGACGAGCGTGATCGCGTCGACCCACTTGATGCACGTGCATCCGTACCAGTTCGGGACGATGAGGCGGATTGGAAAGCCGTGATCGAAGTGCAGGGGTACACCGTTCATCCCGGTCGCGAGGAACGCGCCAGACTGCTCGAGCTCCGCGACCGTGAAGATCCAGCTCGCTCCCGGCGTCGAGGCGCCCGGCTGCGCCTGCGAGTAGCTGTCGAAGCCCGACACGAGGACGCGCGTCGCCTGGGGCAGCACGTCGATCATCGCGAGCACGTCGGCGATGGGCACGCCGGACCAGCGCGCCGCGGAGAGCATGCCGAACGCCGCGAACGCGCCGTTCCCGGAGCATTCCATCACGAAGGGG
>JBOGIX010000484.1:0-7874 GCA_050744685.1 Vicinamibacterales bacterium
GTTCAGCGGAGGATTGACCGACGGGATGTACCTGCCTGATCAGGATCCGAGCCAGGCGATAAACGTCGAAAGGAACGGCGTTTCGCCCGAGTACTTCGAGGCCGTTCGCCTGCCGATCGTCCGCGGCCGCGTTTTCACCGCGGCCGAGGCCTCTGGCCGCGCGGAAACGGACCGCAGGCCAGTCGTCGTCACTGAGGCGCTGGCGCGACGGCTGTTCGGATCAGACGAGGCGATCGGACGCGAAATCCTGACGCAGGCCGGCCCGGGCAAAACAGTCGCGTTCTATGTGGTCGGAATCGCCCGCGACTCCCACTTCAGAGGCATCGAGCGTCCGCCCGACGCGCTGCTCTATGAACCGCTCGCCACGTTCCCGATGGTCCAGAACGCGTACCTTGTCGTGCGGTCGACGCTCGGGTCGAGAGATGCGTTTCAACTCGCGGCTGAAGCCGCGCGCCGATTCGATCCAGCGATTCCGCTCGCGCCCGAGACGACCTTCGCGGAGCGCATCGACCGGCAGCTCGGTCAACAGCGACTCTTCGCCTGGATGCTCGGTCTGCTGGGGACGATTGGCTTCGTGCTCGCGGCGGTAGGACTGCACGGCCTGATCGGACAGACCGTTGTCGAGCGGCGTCGCGAGTTCGGCATTCGCTTGGCGATCGGCGCCGCCCCGACCGGCATCGTGAAGCTCGTCTTGCGCCGGGCCGCGCTCGTCCTGAGCGTGGGCCTGGCCGCTGGCCTGGCGCTCGCGTGGTCCAGCGGACGCCTCGTCGAGAGTCAACTGTTTGGGATCACGAGCCGAGATCCGATGCCGTACGGCGTCGCTGCCCTGCTGATGATCGCGGTCGTCAGCCTCGCCAGCATTTCCCCGGCCGTCGCCGCGACCCGCGTCGATCCGATCGAAGTGCTGAAGAGCGAATAGCGGCCTGCTCCAACCGGCATTCTCGAACAGTCGGCCATCGCGAGTGCGCCTCAGTATCCACCAGCTGATGCCTGCCTCAATCGGCAGTCAGACTCGCGCACAGAGGGAATTCGACGCAGTCAGATGTGACCTGACGGAGCGGGTGGGTTCGGAACCTGCGTGCCGGAAACGCGCCGAAATTCGAGTGTTTGAACAGCGAAGGATGGGGCGAAAACCAGGGCTTGAGTACAGCCAGAAAAATGGATCACGCAAGTCGTTTGTTTTTAATGACTTGGAATGGCGGAGAGGGTGGGATTCGAACCCACGTGCCGGTTACCCGACAAGACGCTTTCGAGGCGCCCCCGTTACGACCACTTCGGTACCTCTCCGTTTACTGCTCCGCCCGGCTCTCGGCGCGCCGGCCCTCGAAGAACTCCCGCATCACCGCGCCGCACTCCGCCTCCAGCACGCCGCCGACCGCCTCCAGCCGGTGGTTCAACGCCGGATGCTCGTGCGCGCGCATCGCCGAATCTATCGCGCCCGTCTTCGGTTCGCGCGCGCCGTAGACCACCTTCTCGATCCGGGCGTGCACCATCGCCCCCACGCACATCTGGCACGGCTCGATGGTCACATAGAGCACTGCGCCGCCGAGGCGGTAGTTCCGCTGGCGTGCCGCCGCGTCGCGCAGCGCCACGATCTCCGCATGCGCGGTGGGATCGTGCGCGCCAATCGGCTGATTGAACCCTGCGCCGATCACCACGCCGTCGAGCACGACGACGGCGCCAACGGGCACCTCGCCCGCCTCGCGGCCCCGATGAGCCAGGTCGAGGGCGGCGCGCATGAACGTCTCATCCATCGCGGTCCCACCAGATTGGCTCCGCAGCCGCAGACGAAACCGACATTGTACCATGCCGCCGGGCAGCTTGCCGGTTCGCAACCGGGTTCGGGCGCCAGGGATATCGGCTCGTCGAGGTAACTCGGATCGGCCCTCGAGACGCCGGACCGCCACGAGTGCCCGCCGTAAGTTGGCCTCCCCCACCGCAACGGCCGCCCGTGAGTGCCGGCGCCGCAAGATGGCCCCCTGACGACAAATGGGCCGCCCGCGAGGACAAATGACGAACGCCAGGCGCCCCGGCTCCGTCAAAGCCACAGCAAAGGAGATCCCGATGGCCGACATGTGTTCGACGAACCGGCGCTCCATCGCCCCGGCGCTTCTGGTAGCCTGGGCGCTCGCGCTCCCTGCCGCTCCGGCACACGCACAGCGGGTGGAGGGATCGTTTCAGCGCACCGTCACGGTCACCGGCCCTACCAGCATCGACGTCACCACCGGATCCGGACGGATCGAGGTTAAACCAGGCCCGGCCGGGCGTGTCGAAATCAGCGGCAGCATCCGCGCAGACGATCGATGGGGATTCGGCTCGCGGCGACTCAGCGCGGAAGAGCGGGTCCGCCGCATCGAGGCGAACCCACCCGTCGAACAGTCGGGCAGCACGCTTCGAATCGGCCACATCAAGGACGAAGCGCTGCGTGAAGGCGTGTCGATCAGCTACACGCTGACGGTGCCGCCTGACGTGAACCTCAAGTCGAACACCGGATCGGGCTCGCAGGACATCGACGGCATCACCGGCGACCTCGATGCCCACAGCGGGTCCGGCTCGCTCACCATTGCGAAGACGGGAGGCGCCGTCCGCGCGTCGACGGGTTCGGGAGGAATCACCGCCGCCTCGGTGGGCGGATCCTTCCGCGCGACAACCGGCAGCGGATCCATTCGCGCGACCGCCGTGCGCGGCGCGATCTTCGCGAAGAGCGGCAGCGGCGGAATCGAGGTCACACAGGACGGCAGCGGCGACGTCGAGGTCTCGACCGGCTCGGGATCGGTCCACCTGCGCGGAGTCCGCGGCGGCGTACAGGCGTCGACGTCGAGCGGCGGGCTCACGATCCAAGGACAGCTCGCGGGCGACTGGCGTCTGTCGTCGTCTTCCGGCAGCATTCGCCTCAGCCTTCCGCGGAGCCAGGGCTTCGAGCTCGATGCACACAGCAGCTCGGGGCACATCGAAACGGACTTTCCGGTCACGGTCACGGGAACCGTGCAGCGGCGCACGCTCCGCGGCTCGTCACAGGGAGGCGGCCCGCTGTTGCACGTGCGCACGTCGTCCGGAGGCATCGCGATCAAGGGATCGTGATGCGTGGCCGATGAGGCAACCTCCGGTCCTCCGCGCTTGAATCACGGTCGGCGACGGTTCGGACCGTCGCCCGACGAGGCGAGGACGACGGTTGCCTTGCGCACGGAAAACGCATCGTCGCCGGAGAAGACCAGGTGGAGCGTACGGCCATCCGCGCTCATCCACCTGGTCGGGAACGAGCTCGATTCGCCGGGTCCCACGTCCCACCGTTCCGTGAAGTACGCCGTCGACCACGGACCCCATGGCTCCGGCGCATCGTAGACGCCGAATCCCCCCGCAAAACGCGGATCGTCTCCCGGCAACGTCTGTGACCAGATGTAGCGCCGCAAGCCCGCCACATAGCTGATCCCCGATCGATAGCAGCGGCCCGGGCTCTCGAAGACAGCGCCGCGTTCTTCGATGCGAGGCGTCCAGACCGGACTGTTCTGCGCGTCGACGCTCCTGAAGAACTCGTAGGCGCGGCGTTCGCGAATCCTGCCCTTCGGGACGCGCGCCAGGACCATTCGATCGGCGGCAACGTAGGCGCTGTCGGCGTCGTGCGAGTAGACGTAAACGAAACCGTCGCGCGCGCCTGCGTAATTCCGGCCGAAATTGAGGAACGTCGGCGCGCCAAAGCTCTTCGTGAATCGCCAGTCGGCCCATTTCCAGGTCCGGCCGCGATCCGACGACCATGCAAGCTGCGAATTGCCGGCGTTGCGCGCCCACAGGTAGAGGATGCCGTCGACCATCAGCAGCCCGCTCGCCTTCTTGCCGTTGGGGCCGTCGCCGCGCGTCTCGCCAGTCGGCGTGCGAATGTTGACGCCCGTGAACGCGTCTGGCGGGCCGGTGACCTTCGCGAATCCCATGCTCAGCTTCTCTGGCGTCCGCGGCTCGAATCCATTTCCGTCCCCATAGGCGCCATAAAGCGCATCGTCGTCTCCCCAGGTCAACGGCCAGTTGTCGCTGCCGGGCGCCGCACGGCGGATAGTCTCGGGTGGATCCCACACGAGGTCGCGAATGATCGGGCTCGGCGGACGAGGAGCTCGTTCGATTGCCGCCACGAGCGGCTCGAAGAAACGCTCGTTCAGCATATCGTGATGCTCGATTGACTCGCCAAGGGAATTGCCATTGCGCACGGCAACGAGATCGAGCGACGGGATCACCAGCACCACCTGATGTCCGGCGCCCGAACCCCAGAACGCGTCCTTCGGCAGCTGCGGGTATTTGCCGTCGCTGTTGCTCCACCAGCCAATGCCACCGTGGCCAGGCGTGCCTGCGTCGCGCGTGACGGCGCGGACCGCATCGGCACTGATGAGACGCGTGCCCTCCCACTGCCCGTCGTGCAGCATCAATCGCCCGACTCGCGCGACGGCCCTCGCCGTGAAGCCGCCTCCGCCCCACGCTGCCACGAGCGGCAACCCGTCGACGGAAACGGTCGATCCGTAGCCAATCGACCAGTCCTCGTCGGGCACGCCGATCGGGCGCATGACGCGGTCGCGCAGCAGCGTCCTGATGTCGCGGGCAGCGCCCGGGCGGATCGCTGCCGTGACGGTGTAAGCGAGCATCGCGATCCCGGGGTTGCTGTATTGGAACTTCTCGCCAGGCTCGGCGAGCACCGGTGTGCGGTCGCGGGAAATCGTGAATGGATCGTTCGGCGGATCGAGACGCTTCCAGAAGTCGCCCTTCCAGCCGGTCAGCTTCTGGTGTGGAAGCCCGGCTGCTTCGGCGTCCTCCATTCCCGAGGTATGCGACCCGAGCTGACGGATGGTGATCCGCGACTTGCGTGGATCACCCTTCCATTCAGCAACGAACCGTGCCGCCGCGTCGTCGAGCGCGAGCCGTCCGTCGGTCATCGCTACGGCGGTCGACACGCCGCCAACGAGCGCCTTGGCCATCGAGGCGGTGTAGTGCTTCGCCTCTGCCGCATGCCCGTCGGCGTACCATTCGTAGACGAGGCGATCGTGGCGAACGACGAGCAGCGCTTTCGTCCCGGCTGACGCCAGCCGGTCCTTGAGCGCGTCCAGGGCGCTCGCGGACATTCCCCGCCCGGACGGCGCGGCACTCTGCCATTCGAAACCCTGACGAGACATGACCGCCGGTGCCCGAGCGAGCAGGCCGATGCCTGCCACCAGCGCAGCTGCCGACCACAAGTCACGTCGTCGACGCATTCGGCTCATCTCCAACTCCACGGCGTGGTTCGAACAGTAGCGCATTCAGGATCAACTCCCAACCTCCAACGTCCAACTCCCAAGGCGCACGGCTCGCGAGAACCAGGCGAAGGCGATGCCACGAGCGAAAGCCGTGAACTTGCACTGCAATCGTTGGAGCCCCGCGCTTTGGGAGTTGGAAGTTGGAGGTTGGGAGTTATCGTACAGGTCTGCATCGTTTGGTAAGATCCAGCCTGGATCCGCAAGCAGCGAACCCGCCTTCGCGCCCGGAACACACTCCGGCGCTTCGGCGGGCAGGCAGCGAACAGCGAACCCGCCTTCGCGCCCGATCGCGGTCGCTACGGCGGGCAAGCAGCGAGCGAATATGGACCCGATGTTCCTCCCCGGCGTGGAGCACAATCCTCAGCCGGGTCCCTATAAAGATCTGATCGAGCAGATGCAGCGGCGGCAGGGCGCCGAGTATCCGCAGATCTGGCACCTGTTTGCCTATCTGCCGTCGGCAACAACGCACCTCGCGCGTTTCACGCAGGAGATCCTGCGGGGACCGGCGCCGCTCAGCCCGGGGCTCCGCGAGCTGATCGCGGCTTACACGTCGAAGCGCAACGACTGTCCGTTTTGACTGAAGTCTCACGCCGCAGTTGCGGCGGAGCTGCTCGGCGACGAGGCGCTGGTCAAGGGCGTGGTGGCGGACTTCGAGTCCTCCGCCCTCGACGAGCGCCACAAGGTGCTGTTTCGGTTCATCGACAAGGTGAATGACGACTCGCCGCGCATGGCGCCGGCGGACCTGGACATCGTGCGCGCTGCGGGCTGGACGGACGAGGCCATCTACTTCGCCGTCACGGTGTGTGCGTTGTTCAACTTCTACAACAGATGGATTGACGCGACCGGCGTGCACGCGCTGTCGGACGAAGCGCATCGCGCTGGCGCCAAGCGGAGCGCCGCCAGCGGCTACGCGAGAAGTTGAATCGTGGCCGTCAGCGTCCGGTCGTGGCCAGGCCTCCGGACCGTTGCCGAACGGACATCGCTGGGCGTCCGCGCAGTGCGCCCCCCAGTCCCGCCACGCCCAGAGCCATCATCACCGCCTTGACGACGACGGCGGTCAGCCCCGAGGCGCCGGTTGGATCGGGCCGGTCGATGTAGACAATGTTCGTGGCGAGGCTCATGAAGCCGATGCCGCAGGCGAAGCCGTATGACGCCGCCAGCCATCGCGGGCCGGCCTCCTCCGCCCGCCGGCTGGCGATCGCCCCGGCGATGAAGAAGACACCGATCAGCACGTCGTCCAGATACGCCGGCGGGAAGTCCCACCACGTTCCCCATCGCCTTGCCGTCTCTCCTGCCGGAATCAGAACGCCGGCGATCCACGCCAGCCGTTCGCTGAAGCGGTACATCCCGATCCTCCCTGCCCCGCGCCAGGCGCCCGCCATGCGGCCAGCGGAAGGATAGCGCGGATCCGCGAAACACGTCGTCCGCACCCTCGTCACACGGGACGCGCGGATGACGCGAGCGTGTATATTGCTCGAACGGACGGTTGTGCAGGCTCGTGGCCGCCTCAGAGCGACCGTCACTGCCTGTTTGCGCAGCAACGCCCGCTCGGACGGGACACGTGCCCGGCCCAGACGCAATTACTGAACACTACCCTGGAGGGATCTGTTGAAGGCCACACGGAGAGATCTGTTGAAACTCGGAACCGCGGCGCTGGCGGCGCCCGTCGCGATCGCCTCGTCCGCAACGGCGCAGGGCGCCAGGCCCGGCGGATCCGGGCGGATCAGGCTGGCGGTGTCGACATATTCGTACTGGCATTTCCGCACCGAGAAGTACCCGATCGAGAAGGTGATCGACGATGCGGCGCGACTGGGATTCGACGGCGTCGAGATCCTGCACCGGCAGATGACCGACGAATCGCCGGCGTATGTCAACAAGCTGAAGCAGGCCGCGTTCCGCAACGGCCTCGCACTGCCGATGCTGTCGATCCACCAGGACTTCATCTCGGACAAGCCCGAAGAGCGGCAGAAGGACATCGCTCATACCATCCGCTGCATCGAGCTCGCGTCCCGCCTCGGCATCCCGTGCATCCGCCTCAACTCCGGCCGGTGGAACACGATCCCGTCCTTCGATGATCTGATGAAAGTGAAAGGCAACGAGCCACCGATCAAGGGCCACACGGACGAGGACGCCTTCCGCTGGTGCATCGAGAGCATCCAGGCATGCCTGCCGGCCGCTGAGAAGAACGGCGTGCTGCTCGCGCTCGAGAATCACTGGGGCCTGACGACGAAGACGGAAAATCTGCTGCGGATTTACAAGAGCGTCAACTCGCCGTGGCTGGGCATCAACATGGACACTGGCAACTTCGCTGTCGATCCATACCCCGAGATCGAGAAGCTCGCGCCGCATGCCGCGATCGTTCAGGCGAAGACCTACTACGGCGGTGGGGAGTGGTACACCCTGGACCTCGACTACGGGCGGATCGCCAACACGCTGCGCAAGGCCAACTTCAGGGGTTGGGTGTCGCTGGAGATGGAAGGCAAGGAGGATCCCTCAACCGCCGTGCCGAAGAGCTTCTAGGTGTTGAGGGCGGCATTTGGTCAGAACGCGTAATTTCAGGGCCATTCACTGTCACGCTGCGATCGCATAAAAGAGATCCAAAGG
>JBOGIX010000485.1:0-6006 GCA_050744685.1 Vicinamibacterales bacterium
GCTCGAGAGCGGCGAGACCACCGCCACACAGCGCGCGCACGCGGCGTACATGCTGGTGCTCGCCGAGGAAGAAACGTTCGAGATGACCGCGTCGGAGCGCGAGGCCTGGCTGCAACGCTGCGATGCGGAGCACGACAATTTTCGCGTCGCCATCCATCACCTGATCGTCGAGGGCAACGCCGAATGGGCACTGCGCCTGAGCGGCGCGCTCTTCAGGTTCTGGGAACAGCGGGACCATCTCACCGAGGGACGCGAGACGGCGGCGCGCGTGCTCGCGATGCCCGGCGCCGACGCCGCGACGCGGTGGCGGGCCCGCACCCTGTACGGCGCAACGATGCTGGCCGACCTCCAGGGCGACGTCTCCACGGCCGAAGCGCTCAGCCGCGAGGCCTGCGAAATTTACCGGCTGTTCGGCGACACCCGGGGCATCGCCGCCACGGTGACCGCGCTGGCGTGGCAGGCGCAGCGGCGTGGCCGGTATGCCGAGGCGACGTTCCGGTTTCACGAAACGGTGACGCTCTGGGAGCAGATGGGAGACACCGCCGCGGCCGATCTCGCGCGGAGCAACATGGCCAATGCAGCAATGGCCGAAGGCCGGCACGCGCTCGCGCGGAGCCTGCTCGATCAGGTCGCGCGCGCCTCACGCGCACGCGGCGACGTCCGCGGCGTCGCGTCCGCGCTGAACGGCCTCGGCGACCTCGCCGCGGCGCAGGGGGATCACGGCGAGGCGCGCCGGTTCCATCTCCAGAGCCTCGCCGGGTATCGGCAGATCGACGATCGCTGGGGGGCCTCGCGCGTGCTCACCGGTCTCGCGAACCTCGACCTCGACGCGCGCGACTACGTGGCGGCGCGCCGATCGCTGCTCCAGGCGCTGCGCGCGTTCCTCGCGCTCCGGCATCAGCGCGGCGTCGCACGGGTGCTGGAATCGCTGTCGTGGTGCGCCGCCTGCCAGGAGCGCGACTACGAGGCAGTCGTCCTGGCGAGCGCGGCGGCGGCAATACGGCTGAAGGTCGGCACTCCCGCCAGACCACGCGAGCGCGAGCGGATCGAACAGACGCTGGCGCTCGCGCGGACGCGCATCAGCGACGACGTCTACGCCACGGCCTGGAGGGAAGGACGCACCAACCCGCTCGACCGGATTCTCGGGCTGGCGGCGGCAGGATCCGCTTGAACGGGAGCATGCGGATAAAGCGACACATTCGTTCACACGCGCCGTAAGGCGCGAGGCTCGATCACGCGTAGCGTCGTGGATCGATCAGGCGGCGCACGGCAGAGATTCGGTTCGCCGGCACGCCGAGCTGCCGCGCGTGTTCACGGATGGCGGACTCGTCCGGCGCGAGATAGACGCAGTACAAACGATCGTCGGTCACGTAGCTGTGCAGCCACTGGATCTGCGGTCCGAGCCCCTTCAACACGGCGAGGGACCGCAGCGACACGTCGCGAATCTCCTCCTCGTTCATCGCGCCCGCCCCGGGCATCTCGCGCTCGATCACGTATTCGGGCATCGGTAGAGGAGAGAATACCACGTGAAAACGCCATGAATCTCGAGGGGACCCAGGTGCAGGGGATGAGGCCATCCGGTCACCGAGGTGCAAAGGTTGAGGGCGCTGGCCATTGCTCCCTCCCGCAGAAACCTCTTGCGTCGCGCCCCGCTCCCGGGCATACACTTCGCGCGTAGTCTCGGGAGCGCCCCCGCGGGACGCTCCACCCTGCGCCCGGCCCGACCGTCGGCGGCCGGTCCCCGCAATCGTTTCGGCGTTTCAGCTTCGGCGTGTCCCCGAGCAACTCCGTATTCGAGGGGAGGCGGCGGTGAACCCGAACGGCAGCTTCACATCACAACAGGCGCCCTGCGGGCGGCTCGTCGATGGCGAGCACTACGAAGATCACGACGACGAGTGCGTCGTGACGCGGGAGACCGTGTACGCCTGCGGGTGCCAGTGCATCCAGCACGAGTACCACGACGGCAGCGTCAGCCGCCGCGTCGTCCGGCACGACGGCAAGCGCCTCGTCGACGAGATCGCGTCCGCCGTATAGCACCGTCCGGCGCCGTCGCGGGACCATCGACCGCGTCGCGGGATCGGCGGGCACGGCTCTACAGGAGATCGGCGTGACCCCATCTCACGACGTCGTACTGGTCGGCGGCGGCGGAGCCGGCCTCCGCGCGGCAATCGCCATCGCCGAGACCAACCCGCGCCTCACGATCGGCGTCGTCTCGAAGGTCTACCCCATGCGCAGCCATACCGTGTCCGCCGAGGGAGGCGCCGCGGGCGTGATCGCGCCGGGCGACAGCCTCGACGAACATGCGTACGACACCATCTCGGGCGGCGACTGGCTCTGCGATCAGGACGCCGTGGAAGCCTTCGTGGCGGAAGCGCCGCAGGAGCTGCTGCGCCTCGAACATTGGGGCTGCCCCTGGAGCCGGCAGCCCGACGGCCGCATTGCCGTGCGTCCCTTCGGCGGGATGAAGCGCGAACGGACCTGGTTCGCCGCCGACAAGACCGGCTTCCACATGCTTCACACGCTGTTTCAGACCTCACTCAAATACACCTCCGTCGTCCGCTACGACGAGTGGTTCGTCACCAAGCTCCTGGAAGACGATGGACGTGTGCAGGGCGTGGTGGCGATCGACGTGAAGTCGGGCCGAATCGAGGCGATTACCGCACGGGCGGTGATCGTCTGCACCGGGGGCTGCGGCAGGATCTTTCCCTTCACGACCAATGCGTCCATCAAGAGCGGCGACGGCATGGCGCTGGCCTACCGCGCCGGGGCGCCGCTCAAGGACATGGAATTCGTCCAGTACCACCCGACGGGCCTGCCGTTCACCGGCATCCTGATCACCGAGGCGGCGCGCGCCGAAGGCGGCCATCTCGTCAACAAGGACGGGTACCGCTACCTGCAGGACTACAACCTCGGCACGCCGCAGCCAAAGCCGGTGCTGCGGTCGATGGAGCTCGGCCCGCGCGACCGGCTCTCGCAGGCGTTCATGAAGGAGCTGGAGAAAGGGCGCACGATCGACACGCCCAACGGCCCGATCGTGCACCTCGATCTCCGGCACGTGGGCGAGAAAACGATCGACGCGAAGATCCCGTTCGTGCGCGAGCTGTGCATCAAGTACCAGAATCTCGATCCGGTGAAGGATCTGATTCCCGTGCGGCCGGTCGTCCATTACATGATGGGCGGCATCCATACCGACATCGACGGGGCGACGCCCGTGCCCGGCCTGTATGCCGCGGGGGAGGCGGCGTGCGTGAGCATCAACGGCGCGAATCGTCTCGGCTCGAACTCGCTCCCCGAACTGCTGGTGTTCGGGGCGCGCGCCGGCAGAGCGGCCGCCGAGTTCGCGTCGCGGGGCACGGAGATCAACCCGCGCGTGATGGCGCAGAAGACCGACGAGCACCGCCGGGTCGAGCACGACCTCTTCGACCGCAAAGGGCACGAGCGGATCGCCGACCTCCGGGCACGCATGCAGGCGGCGATGGAGCAGAGCGCGGGCATCTACCGCACGGCGGCTTCCCTGCGCCAGGGGGTCGAGACCATCCGCGCGCTGCGCGAGCGGTATGTCGACGTGGCCATCGAGGATCGCAGCCGCGCCTTCAACACCGAGCGCATCACGGCGCTGGAGCTCGACTTCATGCTCGACGTCGCCAACGCGATGATCACCGCGGCGGAACGGCGGAACGAATCCCGCGGCGCTCATCAGCGTACGGATTTTCCGGCGCGGGACGATGGGCGGTTCCTCGCGCATTCGCTGGTGTATCGCCAGGACGAGGGCGCGCCGCGCGTGGAATACCTGCCGGTGACGATCACGCGCTGGCCGCCGGGCGAGCGCGTCTACGGAGAGGCGGCACTGCATGGCGGACCAAATCAGGTTACAGGTCGCACGCTACCGTCCGGAGCAGGAGTCTGAGCCGGTCTTCGACGAGTACGACGTGCCCTGCCCCAGGGAGTGGGTGGTGCTGGACGGCCTGAACCACGTCAAGGATCACCTCGACGGCACGCTCGCCTACCGCTGGTCCTGCCGCATGGGCATCTGCGGCAGCTGCGGCATGACGGTCAACGGCGAACCGAAGCTCACGTGCGCGACGTTCCTGTCGGAATACGCGCCCGGGCCCGTGCGCGTGGAGCCGCTCCGCAACTTCCCCGTGATTCGCGACCTGATCGTCGACATCGGCGACTTCATGCGGAAGCTGGTGAGGGTGAAGCCGTGGCTCGTGCGGCAGGTCGAGCGGCCGATGACCGACGGCGAGTATCTGCAGACACCGGAGGAGCTCGAGGATTACAAGCAGTTCAGCATGTGCATCAACTGCATGCTGTGCTACGCCGCCTGCCCGATCTACGGCCTCGACCCGAAGTTCATCGGACCGGCGGCGATTGCGCTGGCCCAGCGCTACAACCTGGACACGCGCGACCAGGGCGCCGCCGAGCGGATGGACGTGCTGTCCGAGCACGAAGGCGTGTGGGGCTGCACGTTCGTCGGCGAGTGCACCAGGGTGTGCCCGACACACGTCGATCCCGCGGGTGCCATCCAGCGCTACAAGCTGACCGCTGCCGTGGAATCGATGAAGTCGTTCTTCATGCCTCGCGGAGCCGCATCATGAGCGTTCCCGCCGGATACCACCACCGATGGCTGCGGCGGCCGGTCTCCACCTACTGGTGGCTGGAGAAACCGGCGTATCTCGCGTTCATCCTGCGCGAGGGCAGCTGCATGTTCGTCGCATGGTTCGTGCTGTACCTGCTGCTGCTCGTCCGGGCGGCGCTGGCCGGGGAGACGAGCTACGCGGAGTTCCTCGCCTGGTCGGCGACGCCGGGAGTCGTGGCGCTGAACGTGGTGACATTCGCGTTCGTGGTGTACCACGCCGTGACCTTCTTCGACGCCGCGCCGCGCGCGATGGTCCTGCGCGTCGGGCGGACGCGCGTGCCGGCACATCTCGTCCGTGCCGGCCACTATGCCGCCTGGCTGGCGGCATCGCTGCTGGTCGCCTGGCTGCTGCTGGCCCGCGCCGCGTAGCGGGGCGGGCGTGCCACCGGCTGACCGTGAGTGGTGATTCCCGATCCCCGAGCCCCGAGTTCCGAGTTCCGAGTACCGATCAACGAAGACACCGATGATCAAACGACACCCCGAACCACTACTGTGGATGCTCTTCAGCGCCGGCGGCGTGCTCTCGGCCATGCTGATGCCGATGCTCGTATTGCTCCTCGGCATCGCGATGCCATTGGGCTGGCTGGCGCCACCGTCGCGCGCCGAGCTCCTCCAGGTCCTCGGCCACCCGTTGACTCGGCTGGCGCTGCTGGCGCTGTGCGTGCTCTCGCTGTTCCATTGGGCGCATCGCTTCCGCCACACGCTCTACGACGGCCTGCAGATCAAGCATCTCAACGAAGTCATCGCCGTCGTCTCTTATGGCATCGCCATCGTCGGGTCGGGTGTCGCCGCGTATCTGCTGTGGCAGGTGCCCTGATCTCTGCGACTGCATCAACTCCCAACCGCTCCGCCTTCTTGCCTATGAGACGCGCGCGCTTCGGCGAGACCTCGCCAGAGCGTGTCGTACGCGAAGACTCGACACGCGGCGGCGGGCAACTCCCAACTCCCCAGGCGCTCGGCCTGATACCGGCTGGGTGAAAGGCAGGTCAAGTCAGCCGGCTGCAAGGACTTTCACCCGGATCCCTCGATCGTGTGCCTTGGCGGTTGGGAGTTGGAAGTGGGGAGGTGTCTGTTTACCGAGGTCGATGCGTGATTGGTTCCGGCCGTGTCGTGGCTGCTACCGGGCCCACGGCTTGCGCGTAGCGCCTCACGACGATGCAACGATGCGACGACACGACGCCGTCGAGGCACGATCGCCGTGCCGTCAGCCGCGGGGCCGGAACGAACGGTCGTACCGGAGAAGAATAGCCGGGCGACGCCCTGACGCCGGTGGCGCACCGGCCCCGAGAATCCCTTGGGGGCCGGCAGAGGGCAGCGCGAGCGTCCGTGATCACACGCCGCGTGAACGGGAGCGATCGGCTTGTGAC
>JBOGIX010000486.1:0-3119 GCA_050744685.1 Vicinamibacterales bacterium
GGCGCGCCGCCCTGGGAGGACCGCTCGACGCCGCTCGGGGCGCTGCCGCCCGCCTGCCCGACGTGCGGCGGCCTCGCCCGCCCGGGCGTGGTGTGGTTCGGCGAATCCATCGATCCTGAGATCCTGGAACGCGCCTCCACCGCCGCCGCCAACGCCGACGTCCTGCTTTCCATCGGCACCTCGTCGCTCGTCTTCCCGGCGGCAGGGCTGCTGCACCACGCGCGGCGCGCCGGCGCGTTCACCGCCGAGATTAACCCTGGCGCGACGGGCGCCTCAGGCGACGTCGATCTTGCGATCGCTGCCCCCGCCGAACATGCGCTGCCCATGCTCGACGTTCGAGTACGAATGGGCTGAAAGCCGTCGCTCGCGGTGCGCGGGTCGGGTGCCCCGGATTCGCAGGCTCGGGGCAACCAGGACTCGCCGCTCGCGCCTCGAGACGAATCGGAAGTCGACTCGATGCTCCTGAACGAAATCGCCTGTTGCACCGCCAGCGGGCGAACAGCGGCTCAAAACCGCCGGTTCGCGGCTCGCGGGGCGGGGCACCGCGCTGTCGAACTGACATTCGGGAGCGAACCACCGATCCGCGATCCGGGTGGCCGCCGCGTCAGATCCGCGGCAGCGTGACTTCCTGCTGGCGCAGATACTTCCCCTTCTTGTCGCCGTACGACACTTCGCACGGTTCGTCGCTCTGGAAGAACAGCACCTGCGCGATCCCCTCGTTCGCATACACCTTGGCCGGCAGCGGTGTGGTGTTCGAGATTTCCAGCGTCGCCGTTCCCTCCCACTCCGGCTCGAACGGCGTCACATTGACGATGATGCCGCAGCGGGCGTAGGTGGACTTGCCGAGGCAGACGGTGAGCACGTCGCGCGGGATGCGGAAATACTCGACGGTCCGCGCCAGCGCGAACGAGTTGGGCGGCACGATCACGGTGTCGGACTTGATGTCGACGAACGAGCGCGGATCGAAGTTCTTCGGATCGATGAGCGCGTTGTTGACGTTGGTGAACACCTTGAACTCGTCGGCGACGCGGATGTCGTAGCCGTAGGACGACAGCCCGTACGACACCACGCCCACCCGCACCTGACGATCCTCGAAGGGCTCGATCATCCCGTGCTCGATCGCCATCTTCTTGATCCACCGGTCAGCTTTTATGGCCAAATCACAGTCCTCGGCAATAGCGGCTCGGAGCGCACGCCGGTCGGGCGATTCTCGGGCAACTCCGGGCAATTTGGCAATGCCTCCCTCGCCGGGGTTCCGCCGATCACCGCCGCAGCAGCGACAACAGGAGCGTGAGGATGATGCTCGCGAGAATCGACGTCGCGAGCGGAAAATAGAACGTGGTGTTCCCGCGGCGGTAGGTGATGTCGCCCGGCAGCCGGCCGATCGGCAGGCCCATCATCACGAGCAGCCCGATGCCCGCGATGACGATGCCGACGATGACCAGCAGCCTGCCCATGTCACGCGAGCTCGATGCCGGGGAAGAAGTACCCGAGCTCGAACGCCGCTGTCTCCGGCGCGTCCGACCCGTGCGTGGCGTTGTTCTCGATGGACTGGCCGAACTCCTTGCGCAGCGTACCGGAGTCGGCTTTCGCCGGATCGGTGGCGCCCATGAGGGTGCGCCACTTCTTGATAGCCTCGGGCGCCTCGAGCGCCAGCACCACCACGGGCCCCCGCGACATGAACTTCGTCAGGCTGCCGAAGAACGGCCGCTCACGGTGCACGGCATAGAAGCCTTCGGCCTCGCGGGACGACAGGTGCAGCATGCGCATGGCACGGATGTGGAATCCCGCCTCCTCGATACGCTGGATGATCCGGCCCGCGTGGCGGGCAGCCACGGCGTCCGGCTTGATGATCGCCAAGGTACGTTCCATATCCAACGAATTATATGCTGGGACGGGGCGGCGGAATCCCGGTCTTGAACAAGGAACGCGACTGGCCCGGGCGCGCCGAAGAGTGTCAGACTAGGGAAACGAGGACCGGATGCCGGACAAACCAAACACCACGCAGCACGACCGGAATACCCCGCACCAGGACGAGGACGAACACCTGGGCGCTGTCGAGGGCGATCGTCCAACGGACTCCCCGAACCAGGGCAATCCGAACGGCCCCGGCGTGAACGCGGAAGGCCTGCCGGACGATCCGGTGAGCACCGCACAGGACCGCATCGGGGCCAACCTGGACGAAACGGAGGGCGGCTAGGCGGCGTGGCAGCGGTTTGATGGCCGCTCGCGGCTCGGGGCAGCGTGCTGATTCGGTCCGCCGGTCAAACAGGGCGCACGACCAGCCGCGAACCGCGAGCCGCAGCTCTTACCGGTGCGCGTCCATGAACTCGTCGAGCGCGCGGCGCGGCGGCCGCACGCGATCCAGCGGCAGCGTGGCCAGCGGCTCATCGACGAGATTGAGGACGTGCACGAAGTCCTCCTTCGCCGGATCCACGTAAAGAATTCCCGTCGCGAACTCTCCACGCTTGTCCGTTTCCTGCAGCAGCCGCAGGGCCGCGTGCTTGTCGGTCGGATCGTACGCTTCGGTCACCTTCGTCAGATAGAGCTGCGATCCGTCGTGCAGCCGAACTGCCGTCGTGGTGCCCGGATCGTAGTCGATCGAGATGTCCTCGAAGTAGGGGACGAAGTTGATCTGGCCGAGCGGCTCCTCGTGCTCTTTCACATAGGCGTAGCTCTTGGTCGACCCTTCGTGATCGTTGAAGGTCACGCAGGGCGAGAGCACGTCGATCATGCAGGTGCCGCGGTGGCTCAGCGCCGCTTTCAGGATCGCCAGCAGCTGCTTCTTGTCGCCCGAGAACGAGCGGGCGACGAACGAGGCGCCCAGGTCGATGGCGAGCGAGCACGTGTCGATCGGCTGCAGCTCGTTGGCCACGCCGGACTTGGTCTTCGAGCCGATGTCGGCCGTCGGCGAGAACTGCCCCTTGGTGAGCCCGTAGCAACCGTTGTCTTCGATGATGTAGATGATCGGCACGTTGCGGCGCATCAGGTGCACGAACTGCCCGATGCCGATGGCGCCGGTGTCGCCGTCGCCGCTCACGCCGAGCGCGATCAGCTGGCGGTTGGCGAGCACGGCGCCGGTGCCGACCGACGGCATGCGCCCGTGGACGCTGTTGAAG
>JBOGIX010000487.1:0-3424 GCA_050744685.1 Vicinamibacterales bacterium
GTCCAGTCTCCAGTGGTCTCCCGCGGTTTCCAGTCCCCGGTTCCGTCCTTCCCCATCCTCCCCGGTTCCTTACTTCCCCAGTTCCGAGCTCAACCGATCAGCTCCTTGAGCTGCGCGAGATACTTGCGCATGGCCTGCCGCGGGTCGCCTTCGGCTTCATACTCCAGCGCGACGAAGCCGCGGTACTTCGCATCGCGCAGGATCTTGATCTTGCGCGCGAGATCCGCTGGCTGGTTCGAGCCCTTGCCGGCCGAAATTTCGGTCTTGATCTGGACAACCACGGCGTACGGCGCGACGCGCGCGAGGTCGGCGTAGGGATCGGGCCCATGGAAGTTGCCGGTGTCGAGGTTCACGCCGAACCAGTCCGACTTCACGTCGCGCACGATTGCCAGCAGCTGATCGGCCGTAGAGACGATGCCGCCGTGGTTCTCGAGAGCGAGGATGATGCCGCGCGTGGCGGCGTGTTCGCAGGCGCGGTGAATGGCGTCCACGCACCATTTGCGCGCGTCGGATTCCGAGGTGCCCTTCTGGAGATCGCCGGCGAAGATGCGGATGGTCGGCGCGTGCAGTTCGGCCGCGAGATCTATCCATCGTTTGACGTGATCGATTTCCTTGTCCAGCTGTGGCCCGGGAGCGTAAGTGAATGTGTTCCGCACGGCCGTGCCGGAAATGGCCAGCCCCTGCAGCAGCGCATGACGCCGCAGCGATCGGCAGTATTCCGGCGTCGGCGGCTCGGGAAAGTAGTAGGACGTCGGCTCGACGGCGTCGATGTCGTAGGTCGAGGCGAGGTCGACGAAATCGTCGAGCGTCATCGACTTCTTCGCGCCCGCCAGCGCAGCGCGGAAGGAGTAGGCGGCGAGGCTCAACTTCATCCGCGATTGTCCCGTGCGCTTGATTGGGGCGATGGCCGAGGCAGGCGCGGGCAGCGCGGCGGCCGCGGAAGCGGCGACGGCGGTCAGAAAGTGGCGTCGGTGCATGGCAAGAGATTATCGCGAATGGCCGCCCGAATGGCCCGCCCTTCTTGACACGTTGCGCAGGGGGCGAACAGAATCGCTGACTGGCGCGGGCATGGCGCCCCTCACGACTGGATATCCGATGCGACGTCACGGCTCGAGAATCGCGGCATTCACCCTGGTTTCCCTGCTCGCCTGGACGGCGGCCGCCGGGCAGACTCCGGCCGGCCAGGCGCCCGGCAAACCACGCCCCCAGGACACGGAAGTCTGGGAGCCGGTCCCGAAGGTGGTCGTCCCGGGCCAGAAGGAGGACGCCCCGCCAGACGACGCCATCGTGCTCTTCGACGGCAAAAGCCTCGACCAGTGGGTGAATACGAAGGACAAGTCGCCTGCCGCATGGACGGTCGCCGACGGCGTGATCACGGTGAACAAGAAGGCCGGCAACATCGAGACGAAGCGGACGTTCACCAACTACCAGCTGCATCTCGAATGGCGCGTGCCGCAGGCGATCTCCGGCACCGGCCAGGGACGCGGCAACAGCGGTCTGTTCCTCGCCTCGACCGGCCCCGGCGACGCCGGTTACGAGCTGCAGATCCTCGATTCGTTCGAAAACAAGACCTACTCGAACGGCCAGGCCGGCAGCGTCTACAAACAGTCGATCCCGCTCGTGAACGCGACCCGCAAACCGGGCGAATGGCAGCAGTACGACGTCATCTGGACCGCGCCGACGTTCAACGCCGATGGCTCGCTGAAGTCGCCGGCCCGAGTCACCGCCTTCCACAACGGCGTGCTGATTCAGAACAACTTCGAGCTGAAGGGGGAAACGGTCTACATCGGCACGCCGCAGTACAAGAAGCACGGCGCGTCGGCGATTAAGCTGCAGTCGCACGGCGATCCGAGCGAGCCGATCAGCTTCCGTAATATCTGGGTTCGGGAACTGCCATAAATCCCGGAGCTCGGGGCTCGGGGCTCGGAGGCTCGGGGGCTCCGAGGCTCGGGGCTTTCGAACAACGAACAGCGAGCAGCCAACCAGCGATTCAGCCGCTCGCGTCAGTTCCGCGGTGCCAGCCAGCGAACGAACCAGTCGAGCGCGGCCTGATCTCCTTCCGCCGTGACCTCGTGGCCGGCGTTCGGCTGCAGGTGCAGCATGAACTTGCCGCCCGCGCCCGCACCCGCGTACGCCTGCTCCGCTGCGGCGGCGCACTCCTTCAGACCAGCCATCGGCGTGCGCGGATCGGAGTCGCCGTTGATCGCCAGCAGCGGACGCGGCGCAACGAGCGGCAGCATCCGGGGAGCATCGAATTCGCCGTACAGTCCCGGCGCCACGCGATCGTAGAACTTCTTCATGAACGCGGCATTGATCGTCTCCCCGCTGTCTCCAGCTGCCGCGGCGATCGCGTGGCGGAAGGTCCACGCGCGCGAGTCCCAGCCGCCGTGCTCGAGGCCCCAGCGGAAGCTCTGCACGCCGATGAGCGGCACCGCGGCGGCGATGCGCGGATCGACTGCGGCGGCAAGATACGTTTCCATGCCGCCTTTCGAGATCCCCATCAGCCCAATCCGCTCCGGATCCACGTCGTCTCTGGTGACCAGGTAATCGACCAGGCGCATCACGTCCCAGACCGTGTCGTAGAGAAACGGATGTTCCTTCTGCGTGCGATAGGCGCGAAGGATCGCCGCTTCGTACGCGGACATCGTTGCCGGCGCCTCCGGCGCACGTTCCCCGTGATAGCGCCCGTCGATGGCCACGGCCAGGAAACCGAGCGCGGCCAGCCGGCGCAGCCTGACAGCCTGACTCTCCTTCGTACCGCCGGTCCCGTGCAGCACGATGACCGCGGGCTTCCGGGCGGCGCCTCCGTCTCGCTTGACGATCAGCACGGGCACGCGACCGCTCGCGTCGGCGGCGAAAGAGCCCCGCTCTTCGCCGACGCCGTCGCGAACGATGCCGCCCTGAATGACGGGAGACAGTGGCACGCGCGGACGCTCGATCACCTTGAGAAAGGCCGCCCGCGTGCGCTCGGCTGCGGTCACCGCCTGGGGCGCCGGTGCTCTCGCGGCGAGCGAAGTCGCGTGCGCGCAGGAAACCGCGAGACAGAGCGTGAGGAATCCCGACGACCTGCGAGAGGACGGCGGCGCGGTGAGCCGGCGTCGCAGCACGTTATTTGACGCCTGCCGGCCAGTTGCCATCGGCCATCGCCACCGTCTGCAGCTTTGCCGGATCGACCACCACGTGCTTCACGCGCTGCCGCTTCCACGTGTAGGTGATGTGGACCCTGCCGTCGCGCGCCTGGATGACCGCCGGATACGAGTACTCGCCCGGCTCGCTCTCGAGCACCAGCGCCGCCTCCCAGGCCTTGCCGTCGCGCGAGACGGCCACGTTCAGCGGCGACCGCCCTTTCGGTGTGTGGTTATAGACGATCAGGTGCCGGCCGTCCGCAAGCGTCACCGCGTCCGTCCCCGCGCTCGGGTTCGGC
>JBOGIX010000488.1:0-6051 GCA_050744685.1 Vicinamibacterales bacterium
GTTCACCATCTACGCCATCGTCGACGCCGTGACGGTGAATCTGCCCGCGATCTCGCGGGTCCAGATCCTGGTCGACGGCAAGGAAGTCGATACGCTCGCGGGACACGTCGACCTGCGTCGTCCGCTCGAGAAAAACCTGACGTGGGTCAAGACCGACAAGGAAGGGCAATGAGCAGAACCGACGGTCGTGCGGCAGACGAGCTGCGCGACACGCGCATGACACCGGGCGTCCTGATGCACGCCGAGGGCTCGGTGCTGATCGAAGTGGGCCGGACGCGCGTCATCTGCGCGGCGAGCGTCGAGGAGCGCGTGCCGCCGTTCCTCCGCAATACCGGGAAAGGCTGGGTCACGGCGGAGTACGGGATGCTGCCGCGCGCCACGTCGACCAGGACGCAGCGCGAAGCGAGCGCCGGCAAGGTCGGCGGCCGGACGCAGGAAATCCAGCGACTGATCGGCCGGTCGCTTCGCTCGGTGACCAGGCTGACCGAGCTCGGCGAGCGGACCATCTGGGTGGACTGCGATGTGATCCAGGCCGACGGCGGCACGCGAACCGCCTCTATCACCGGCGGCTTCGTGGCGCTCGTGCTGGCGCTGCAGAAGCTTCGCAACAGCGGGGCGATTCGCGCGATTCCCGTGCAGGACCACGTCGCGGCCACGAGCGTCGGCGTCGTCGCGGGCGCTCCCATGCTCGATCTTGCCTACGACGAGGACTCCCGCGCGGATGTCGACATGAACGTGGTGAAGACCGGCGATGGCCGCTTCGTCGAGGTCCAGGGAACGGCCGAGGGGCCGCCGTTCGACCGCGCCGCGCTCGACAGCCTCATGTCGCTGGCCGACGCGGGCATCCGGGAGCTGGTGGAACTGCAGCGCACGATCACCGGCCCGCTGAAGTGAAGGTCCTCCTCGCCTCGACCAATCCCGGAAAGATTCGCGAGATCACGGAGATCCTCCACAACGTGCCGGCGGAGGTCGTCACGCTTCGCGACTACCCGCACATCGCGGAGCCGGAAGAGACCGGGGCGACGTTCGCGGAGAACGCACGGCTGAAGGCGCTCTACTACGAGTCCCGGACGGGCGTGCCCAGCGTGGCGGACGACTCGGGGCTGGAGATCGACGCGCTCGGCGGTGTTCCCGGCATTCAGTCGGCACGGTGGCAAGGCAGCGACTACCAGGTCAAGTTCAGGAAGATTTACGAGCTGCTGCGCGCTCGCCGGCTCGCGGGCAGCGGCGCACGCTTCGTCGCCGCGGTGGCGTTCGCCATGGACGGCCGGATCGTCTTCGAAACCGAGGGCATCGTCGAGGGAGAGATCGCGTCGGAGCCGCGCGGCACACACGGGTTCGGGTACGACCCTGTCTTCTTCTACCCCCCTTACGGCTGCACGCTGGCGGAGGTCGACGGGGCAAAAAAGGCTGCCGTCAGCCACCGCGGCGCGGCCTTCCGGAATTTTCGCGATTACCTTCTGACCCACCTGCGGCCGTGAATGCTGAGATCGATCAGGTCCTCGGCACTCAGGTCCTTCAGTCCTGCCTTCTGCGCATCGCGGATGAAGGCGCCGTCGACGCCGTGAATTCTGAATGCGACCAGGCGATCCTGCGGCACCGACGCGTAGCCCAGGTCCTTGATCTCGCGGATGAACTCCGGCGTGACGCCGTGAATGCGCATCTTGACGAGATCGTCGATGGTCAGGTTGTCGTAGCCAAGCGTGCGCAATTCCTTCACGAACGACGTCGCCACGCCGTGGATGCGCATCCGGACGAGCTCGTCGATGCCGACGTTCTTGAAGCCCAGGTCGCGCACCTCCCGGATGAATGCCGGCGTGACGCCGTGGATGCGCATCTTGACGAGATCGTCGACGCTCAGGCGATCGAAGCCGGCCGCCTTGACCTCCTGCACGAACGCCGGGGTCGCGCCGTGAATCCGTGTCTTCACGAGATCGTCGATGGACAGTGTGTCGTACCCGGCGGTTCGCATTTCGGCGACGTAGGCCGCCGTGACGCCGTGGATGCGCGTCTTGATCAGGTCCTCGACCGATAGCCTGTCGAATCCGGCCTTCCGCATGCCGGCGATGTAATCGGGCGTCGCCCCGTGGATGCGCGTCTTCACGAGATCGTCGACCGGGAGCTTGTCGTAGCCGGCCTTGCGCATGGCCTCGATATAAGGACCGTCCACGCCGTGGATGCGCATGCGCACGAGGTCCTCGACATCGACGTCCTTGTAGCCCTGCGCCTCGATGCCGCTGATGAACGTGCGGCTCACGTCGTGGATCGCCAGCCGCAGCGCATCTTCCGGTGTCGCCTGCCGGCCCGACGCACGCAGCGCGGCGACGAACGCGGCGTTCGGCTCGAAGCGGAACGTACCGGCGCCGTGCCCGGCGTCGAACGAGCCATGGAAATCGATCCGGCCCGCGTCCCGGTTCAGGCTGAAGCGCACGTCGCTGCCGGAGAACTTCTCGCCGCGAATGCCGGCGGCTTCCAGCTCGGCGCTGCGCATGCCCGCACTGTAGTCGCGTTGGCTGTCCCGGTTCATCCGGATCGACACCCAGCGTTCGCCGTCCTGCCGGTTCCACTGATCCGACAGCCGGACGTGCCACGTGCCGGTCACGGGCTGTGTCCCGGTCGAGCTTTGCGGGTCGACCGGCTGGCCGGTGAGTGTCGCGGAAACGAGGAGCGTCACGGCAAGCACTGTCTTCATGCGCCGTTGGACGGAGCCGAGGTCCCGAAGGTTGGAAGCGTCAGCTGCCGAAGAGGAATGCCAGCGCAGCGGGGAGCCGCGCCGCCCAGGCGTCCTCCGAATGCGTGGCCCCATCCCGGATGACCAGCTTCAGCCGCTTGGGGCCGAGATTGCGGCCGCGGAGGATCGACTCCAGTTCGCGGACGTTCTCGACCGTCTCCCGGTCGATCTCGGGACGGCCCGTCTCGGTCGTGCCAACGCCAAGGTAGACGCGGGCGGGCCAGCGGGGGGCGCGCCGGGCCTTCCGGAGCATATGCCGTGCCCCGACGTAGAGCGACGGACTCTCGAGCAGCAGCCGGCCGAATACGCCCGGCCGCTCGAGCACCGCCAGCAGCGCCGCCACGGCGGCGTACGACGATCCTCCGAAACCTCGTGACGACGTCCTCCGCGACACGCCGTAAGTGCGCTCGATGAACGGCACCACCTCGCGCGTCACGAACTCCACATAGTGCCGTCCCAGGGGACGCTCTCCAGGCGGGTTGCGATCGTCTGCCACTGGGAGATACTCGCGCGCCCGGCGTTCTCCCCCATGATCGATACCGACGATCAGCATGGGTGGGATGCGGTCGTCGTGCGTCAGCGCGTTGACAGTTTCGGCTACCCGCCACGTGCGACCGGCAAAGGCACGCTCGGGCTCGAAGAGGTTCTGCCCGTCGTTCAGGTACAGCGTGGACACGCGATCGGGCGTCGCGCGCCGCCCGCGGAAGCGGGGACGGAGCACGGTGATCCTTCGGCTCGTCCCGAGGTATTGACTGTCGAGAATGTGAACGTCCAAGCGCGGCGCGTCGAGGGAAGTTCGATCCGGTCTTCGTCGAAGCTTATCGCGTCTTGCCGCTCGTCATCGGAGCGGCTCCGCCGTGTAAATCAGTCCGTTCTTATTGCTGATGAAGGCGAAGCCGCAGGGATCGGTCTTGTCCTTGATCATGAACCAGTAGGTATCGTCGGCAACGTCGAGCGTGAGCTGCCAGCCCGGAAGGATGTCCTCCCCGGGCGTGAGGTTCAGGCGTTTGAGCGATGGTGACGTGTCCTTCTGCACGAAAGGCGACCCGGCGAGGTCCTCATGGTGCACGTAGCGACCGGCCCGCGCCCCGGGCTGGTTCGCCTGCATGTTGTTGATGTTGCGCGTAGCGCTCAGAGCCTCGCGACGCCTCTCCTTCTGTTCGGGCGTGGAGTCTGGGCCGTGCAGGCACTTTTGCGTGGCTTGCGAAGGAGAACCAATGAATCCTGTTGCCGTGAGCAATGCGGTCGCCCCAACGAACACAAGACCGGTCGTAGTGATTCCGCGCATCATCGACGCCTCCCTGCTATCGACGATCCTAGCCTGTTCACGCCTCGCGCAGGCAAAGCTGTGCTGATCAGGTCCGTGCCGCGAGTCGCTTTCTCTGGCAAGTTCCGCAACAATATGTTGCACGAAGGAACAAACCCGTCGAGAGGGACTCGGGGAAGTGCGTGCCCCCGCGTTAGCCGGTTCACCCCACGTATCGAGGACGCGAGATGGCAGAGAGCGACGTACCACCCAACACTCCGTATACCGCAGACCTTGGCGACAGAGAACCGCTGGAGGCGCTCGGCGATACGCCGGGCCGCATTCGCGATCTGGTCGGGTCCTGGTCGACGGAGCAGTTCGAGCGGAGTTACGCCCCGGGGAAATGGTCGGCCCGCCAGGTGCTGATCCACCTGGCGCAGACGGAGCTGGCGCTCGGGGCGCGGGCGCGCTTCGCGCTCAGCCAGCAGGGCTACACCGCGCAGCCGTTTTCACAGGACGACTGGATTGGGATCGACGGCCCGGCCGACGCCCTGACCGCGCTCGACGTGTACACGACGCTGCGCAGCCTGAATGTCGTGATGTTCGCCGCGCTGACGCCCGAGCAGCGCATGCGCTCGTTCGCGCATCCCGAGTACGGCACCGTCACGATCTGGTGGATCGCCGCCCAGATGGCGGGGCACGACATTCATCACCTGAAACAGCTCGAGAGCATTTGAGAGCAGCTTCCAGCTTCCAGCTACCAGCTTCCGGCGACTGGCAACTGCCGGAGTGGAAACTGAAAACTGGCAGCTGGAAACTGATCAGAACCCGGGCATCAGGTTGAACTGCCAGATCCAGCCGCGATCGCGATCGAGCGGCTTGACGTAGTCGATCTCGCCGACGGCGAACCCGAACAGGTTGACGCGCATCGCCGCGCCGACGCTCCGCACCGGTTCCTTGTTCGCGCCGCCGAACAGCTCGCTGCCGCGTTGTCCCCAGGCAACGCCGACATCCCCGAACACCGCCATCTCGATCGGCAGCGGCCCGTAGAAGCTGTCGCCGCCGAACGCGCCCCAGAGCGGGAAGCGGATCTCGGCGTTGAAGATCGCCAGCCGGCTGCCGAACAGGCGATCGAACGATGGGCACGATCCATCGAGCTGCAGCCCGCACTCGAGCGCCTCGAAAGATCCGGAATCGTAACCGCGTACGAGGCCGGGATACCCGAGATAAAGCGTCGGCAACCGGCGATCTTCGGCATCCGAGCCGTAGCGGCCGTAATACATGCCGCGCAAGGCAAACGTATACGGCCGGAACGGCATCAGGTAAGTCCGGACGTCGCTGAGCAGTCCCGTGTAGTTCAACGATCCGCCGCTCTGCGAAACCTCGAGGCGATAGCGGCTGCCGCGAATCGGGCTCGTCATCCCCTGAATCGACGTATCGAAGACGAGCGCCGCCGACGCTTCGCCCAGATTCAGCAGCGGCTCGTCGCTCAGCTCCGTGGTGTCTTCCGTGAGCTGCTGTCCGGAGTTGAAGTCGTACAGCCGTGTCGTGAGGTCCTGCTTGAAGCCGATCTGGCGGAACCCGCCGCTGAACTCGACCCGCTGCGCGCGGCTGAACGGATACGCCAGCATCCCCGACAGCGACCGATCGATCTGCAGGATGCGGAACTCGTTCTCCTCGTATACCGGGATGCCCTGGACGATGGTGACGCCCGCGGTGTATCCGCGGGCGACGTACGGCGTCTGATCGAGGGCCACTCCCCAGTTCCATCGGTGCTTCCGATTGACGTAGAACAGGCTGCCGCCGAACTCGTCGAAGCGGTTGGTGACCATGGCGCCGACGCCCAGCGTGTGGTTGCCGAGCATGTCGCTGAACAGGAACGACATGCCGCCCGCCGCATACGTCCCGAACGGGTCGGTGCCGACGCCGATCGTCGGCTGGCCGGCGAAATCGAGCCCCAGCTTCGGTTTGTATTCCTCCACCGGCGGCGTCGCGGCAGCAGGAGGCAGGCCGAGCGACTCGTTCGTGAGCGCCGCGTGAACCGGACCTTCACCCGCACGGCGCGGCGGCAGCA
>JBOGIX010000489.1:0-2746 GCA_050744685.1 Vicinamibacterales bacterium
TGCGGGGCCGGTGCCGAATCCGGGCGGCAGTTCGCCTGATGCAGGATCGAACTCTCCGCGGCCGAGCGCGTCCAGCCGCTCGCCGAGCATGCCGCGATCGACGTTGGCCGTATTGCCGCTGAACGAGAGCGTCTGCGCCTGCGCCTCGTTCGAGAACCCCGGCGGCAGCAGCTGCCGCGCCGCGGCCTCCTCGGCGTCGCGATCGGGGGGCGCCGCCGCCGCGAGCGCGCCCGCGGATTGTTCCTGGAGCGCGAGCGTTTCGAACCGCGGCGGCTGCTCGGATGCCGTTCGTGCGCGGGTGGCCGACGCCGATGCGCCCGTCCGTGGCCGGCGCGCCAGCAGCGTCAGCTGGACATCGAGCGTCTGCGCGCAGGCGCCGGCGTCGACGCTGATCTCACGCCGAACCGGTGTGAACCCGGTCAACTCGATGGACAACCGGTAGGCCCCGGGAGCAGCCGGCACGCGATACGTACCATCGACGTCCGTTGAAGTCGCGGCCACCACGGCCTCTCCGGCGTGGAGCACGATCGCCACGCCGGGTAGCGGCAGCGCCTCCCCCGTGATCCTGCCCTGAATCCGGCACTCCACCGCCACACCGGCCTGCCGCGCGTTCACGCGCGGCATGGCGAGCAGCACGGTCGCCGTCCCCAGCAGGGCCAGGGGCGCCCTCCGGGAGGCGAGCCGAAAAACGGCATGGTGCGGCACGGGCATATCGGCGATACGAGACGCCCCGGACTCACGTTTCGTTGCCATGGTCATGTCACATTTCGCTGTCCGGTCCGGCGGGTTGCGGCTTGGTTCGCTTGTCAAAGACCAACAGGAGAATGGGAGCAGGGGAGACAAAGGGACCTTTTATTTTGCCTTGAGTCCTCCCTTCAACTCCCATACTCCATTTCTCCTGTGTGTCTGGATCTCCTGTGGGTCTGGTATCTGACCTCCCCCTGCAGCCCGAGACACGCGAGGGAGGAATATGCGACAATCCCGCCGCTCCAGGTCCCCATGCACCCTTCCGGTCATCCCCTGCCGCCCGCCGCGAGGAAGCCGCAAGATGGCCCCCTGGCAACAAGCAGGCCGCCCGCGAGGACAAATATGCGAAGGCGCCTGGTTTCCTCGATCGCGCTGCTGCTGTTTCTGGGGGCTCCTCACGCGGAGGCGGGGCCGGGCGAGTTGCCCGTCCTCACGGAAATCAGCGCCATCCGTGCCCTGTCGCAGGACCTCGGCGCACGTGGTTATCCGGTCCGCCTCACCGGGACGGTGACGCACTTCGACGAGGTCGCCAAGAACAGCCTGATTATTCACGACGGCGAGTACGGACAGTTCGTCGTGAACCCGCCGGACACGCGGGTGATTCCCGTCTGGAACGATCTGCGCAGCGGCGATCGGATCGAAATCGAGGGGCGCACGGAGCGCGGCGGGTTTGCGCCCAACGTGCTGCCCGAAAGGATCCGGAAGCTCGGACGCGCGCCGCTCCCGGAGCCGCGCCGCATCCCGCACTCGGCGCTCCTCACCGGCCGCCACGACTGCGACTTCATCGAAATCGACGGCGTCGTCCAGCGGACGTGGCTGTCGTCCGACACGTCGCGCACCCGGCTCATGTTCGCCGAGGTCGCCACCGGCGAAGGGATGGTCAGGGTCTCGTTCTGGGAATACGCGGCCGCCGATCTCGAAGAGCTGATCGACGCCCGCGTGCGCCTGCGGGGGAACGTCGGCACGATCTTCGGACAAACCGAACAGCTGCGCGGGGTCTCGTTCTTTGGCGGACGCCTGCGCGAGATGATGCTGCTCGAACCCGCTCCCGATCCGTTTGCCGTGCCCGAACGACAGAGCCGGGGCATCTATAACTACTCGTCGGCCGGCGAAGTGAATCGTCGCATCCGCGTGCGCGGGGTGGTGACGGCCGTCGTCCAGGGCCGGCCGGTCGAGGTGAACGATTTCACCACGACCGCCACGTTCCGCTACGTACTCCACGTGTTGTACCTGAAGGACGCGACCGGCGGTGTTCGCATCGAAACCGAGCAGCCTCCTGCCGTGAGGCCGGGCCAGCTCGTCGAGGCCGCGGGTTTCCCCGGCATCACCCCTGGCAAGCCGATCCTCAAGAACGCCGTCTTCCGCGTCGTCGGCTCCGACGCCGAACCGGCCGCCATCACCATTCCTGCCGACAACGTGCTCACGCCGGATCACGATGCCGAGCTCGTACGGATGGAGGCGCAGGTCTTGAGCGTGCTGGCGGGCCCTGCCGAGCGCGTGTTCGTGCTCAAGTCCGGAGAAACGGTGTTCAACGCCGGACTCGACGCGACCAGGGCGGAAGCCATTCAGCCCCTTCGCCCCGGCAGCGTGGTGTCGGTGACCGGTGTCTACTCGTATCAGGGCGGCCCGCCACCGTCGTTCCGCCTGGTGCTGAGAAACGCCAGCGATGTCCGCGTGCTCGCGGCGGCGCCGTGGTGGACGCTGCAGCACACGGCGGTGATGGCCATCATGCTGGCGCTGGTTGCCGGCCTCGGCGCCGTCGGCATGCGCACGCAGTCGCGCCGCAAGCGCGCCGAGTATCAGGCGGTGTTGTGCGAGCGCACGCGCGTCGCCCGCGAGCTGCACGACACGCTCGAGCAGGGACTGGCTGGCATCGCGCTGCAGCTCGAGGCGGTCGCCGGCGGCCTCAAGAACTCGCCGGAGCAGGCGCACCGCTCGCTCGACGTGGCGCGGCAGATGCTGCGCTACAGCCTCGAGGAAACGCGCCGGTCCGTGATGG
>JBOGIX010000490.1:0-4054 GCA_050744685.1 Vicinamibacterales bacterium
ATCACGGCCTGGCCGGTCTTCAAGTCGTCGACGCCGTAGAACGCGAAGCGCTCCGAATCGGGCGCGTCGCTGTCGAACGTCATGACCGGCACACCACGCGCCACGGCATCATTGATGGCGCCGGTGACCTTCGCGGCGTCCGAGCAGGAGATGAGCACGGCGCTCGCGCCTTCGTTGACCACCTGCGTGAGGCGCTGCGCCTGCACCTGTCCGTCTTCGGCCGGCGGCGTCAGCCACACGATCTCGACGGGGATGCCGTGCTTCTGCGACTGTTCCTTTGCCGCTGCCTCGGCGCCCGTACGCGCCGACAGGAAGACCGGGTTGGTCGAGCTCTTGGCGATCATTGCGATCTTCAGCCCTTGCGGCTTTGCCGTCGCCCCGGGCGCTGCCTGCTGGTCACCGCCGCGGCCGCAGGCGGCTGCCGCGGCCAGCGTCACGATCGTTGCCGCGAGCCGCATGAATCGATATGTCATCGTGGTGTCTCTCCTTTTACTGCCGCCTGCGTGCGGACGGCGGCGCGCGCCAGCCGCCTCGCCGTGAACCTGGCGTTCGCCTGATCCAGCGTGACGGCAATGATGATCGCGCAGCCGATGATGATCCACTCGTAGTTCTGATCGAAGTGCAGCGTGCGGATCGACTGGCGGATGAGCACGATCAGCACCGCCCCGAGCATCGCGTTGACCGCGCTGCCCCTGCCTCCCGAAAGGCTCGCGCCGCCGACGACGGCGGAGGCGATCACGTAGAGCTCGTAGCCGGTTGCGTCCACGCAGGACGCGGACCCGTAAAAGCTCGCGCCCATGAAGGCGGCGATCCCCGCAGTGAGCCCGGAGATCGCGAATACGCCGATCTGAATCCGGTTCAGGCGCAGCCCCGAGAACCGGCTCGCCTCCGGGTTTCCGCCGATCGCGAAGACGTGACGCCCCATGATCGTCTGCCGGAGATACACCGCGCCGGCCACGGTGACGGCAATCATCAGCAGCGTCGGCACGGGGTACAACGACTCGCCGAGTCCCAGCGGCGCCTTGGCCAGCGCCGTCAGCGCGGCGGGCACACCAATGCTCTCCGCGCTGCTCGCCACGAACGCGATCCCCCGCAGGATCCACATCGTCCCCAGCGTAACGATGAAGGGATGGACGCGAAGGACGACGACCATGAGGCCGTTCAGCAGTCCGCAGGCGAGGCCGACCGCGATGGCCACGACGAGCCCGAGAAGGACCGTGGCCACGTCGCCTTGCGGCGGGTTCGCGCGGAGGAACATCGCCGTCGAGACACCCGCCAGCGCGTAAATGGATCCGACGGACAGGTCGATCCCTCCGGAAATGATGACGATCGTCGCGCCCACGGCCATGATGGCGAAGAAGCTGGCATCGGTCGCCGTCTGGATGAGCGTGTAGGAGTTCAGGAAGTTGTTGACCTGTTCGCCGGTGAGGCGATCCGCATGACTGCCGGCGAAGGCAGTCAGAAGCGCCACGAGACACAGAATGACGAGGAGCAGGCCAGCCTGCGCGGAGCTGAGGATGATCCGAACCATCGGGCGGGCTTTAGTGTAGTCAATTCGGCTGCCCGGCGCGATGAGTTCGCCGCGTCTATGCCGAATGACCAGATGCCACCGCGCGGGGTTACCCGCTCGCGGCCGATCCTGCGGAGCAACGGATCATGCGCCGCGCTCGGAGGAGAGCGTTGGCGTGACGCCTGCCCCGCACGCGGCTTCGACCTCGTGCATCACGGAGGGAAAGTCGGCGGGCTTCGCGAGGCACGGCACGCCGAGCTTCCGCACGACATCCTCGGGATCGAACAGCGCCGTCAGGCAGACGACGGGCACCTTCGCGAGGACGGGATCCTGCAGCTGACGCTCGCGAAACTCCCAGCCGGTCATCAGGGGCATGTGGATGTCGAGCAGGATCATGCAGGGGATGCGCTGGCGCATGCGCTCGAGGGCCTCCTGTCCGTTCGACGCCTCTATTGTCTCGTAGCCATGCGACCGCAGCAGCAACAGCAGCATCCGCCGAACGATGTCGTCGTCTTCGACGACCATGACGCAGGGCATGGATTCCCCCCCGTGTGAACCCGTGGTCAACTGTCGGATGCGTTCCGCCATGCGTCCCGCGCGACAATGACACCGCGCCGGCGAACCTCTCCATGTTTCGCCAGCGCATATCGGGTTGGCCCGCAGCGGCGGGGAGTGTACCATGCCGCCGGCCGCCGCGCATCTCAGGCGGCGCGCGTCAACCGACGAGGTCGACGAGCACCTTCATCACCGGGCCGCCGCGGAGTGCCTCCTCCATGCCGTCCTGGAGCTCCTCGAGCGCGATGATCCGGGTGACGAGCGCGCCAATGGGAATGTGGCCCCCCGCGCCAAGCCGGATGGCTTCCTCCCAGGCCGCGCGCGTGTAGAGGCGGCTGCCGTGCACTGTCAGCTCGCGCGCGAAGAGCGCGTACAGGTTGAAGGGGACCGGCTCGGCGTGTATCGCGATGATGCTGACGGTGCCCCACACGCGCACGGTGTCCGGGACCAGTCGCGCGGCCGCCGCGTCTCCCGTGACCTCGAACGCGATGTCCGCGCCCGCGCCTCCGGTCCAGTCGTTGACGATGCGCAGCACGTCCTCGCCGGGGCCGATGGTGTCGAGCCCGAGGCCGTCCAGCATCTTGACCCGATGTGGATTGATCTCGACTACCTTCACGCCCGCGCCGCGATGCCGGCAGACGAGTGCGATGAGGCAGCCAATCGGACCGCCGCCGAATACGACGACGGAGTCGCCGCTGTTCACGCCCGCGCGCGTGACGTCATGCACGGCGACCGCGAGCGGCTCGATCACCGGCGCATGATCGTCGCTGATCGAGTCCGGTACCTTGAGCAGCCGGTCCGCCGGCACCGCCCAGTACTCCTGCATGCCGCCGGCGACGTCGACCCCGAGCACCTTGAGCTGCTGACACAGATACGTCGCCCCCATCCGGCAGGCGCGACAGGCGCCGCAGAACAAGACGGGTTCCACGACGACACGGTCTCCTTCCGCGAACCCGCTGCCAGGCGGCGCCGAGCGCACGTGCGCAAACGTCTCGTGACCGATGACGCCGTTCTTCGGCACGCGGTGATCGAGGTGCCCCTGATAGATGTGGAGATCCGTCCCGCAGATCCCCACGCGCCGGACGCGCAGCAGCGCCTCGCCGGCTTTCGGTGTGGGAATGGCGGCCTCTCCGGTGCTGAACGTGCGGTGGCCGTGATAGAAAGATGCGCGCATGTTTTTAGCTTCCAGCTTCCAGCTTCCTGCTGCCAGCTCCCCGAACCCCCGAAGGAAAAGTAACATTCCCCTGTTCAGGGCTAACAGCTATAGTTCGCAGGCAGAAAGTGTAACTGGGGAACTGGGGAACTGAGGGCCCGCAGGTTTGCGACTGGAACTGGCATCGAGAGCCTGCCACTGGAACCGGCAATTGGAGACCCGAAACGGAGAACCGGCAACCACGGGCAATGCCAACCGGGAACTGGCAACTGGCTGCAACTGGCAACTGGACGCAACTGGCAACTGGACGCAAATGGAAACTGGACGCAACTGGAAACTGGCAACTGGAAACTGGCAACTGGTGAGGAGACGTCGTGATGAATCGTCGTACTGCACTACGCTCGCTGTCGCTTGTCGGGGGAGCATCGCTTGCTGGCGCGGCGGATGCCGCGGCCGGGGCGTTCGCGGGTGGCGAATCGACATATGCGCAGGCGGTCAAGGGCACTGCGCCGGTGAAGATTCGCGACATCAAGACGATCCTCACGGCACCCAACCGGATCCGCCTCGTCGTCGTCAAGATCGAGACGACGGAGCCGGGGCTTGTCGGCTGGGGGTGCGCCACGTTCACGCAGCGGTCGCTCGTGGTGCGCACGGCCGTCGACGAGTACTTGAAGCCGTTTCTCGTCGGCCGCAACGTCGACGAGATCGAGGACATCTGGCAGTCGTGCTACATGAGCTCGTACTGGCGCAACGGCCCAGTGCTCTTCAACGCGATGAGTGGCGTCGACATCGCACTGTGGGACATCAAGGGCAAGCGCGCCGGGATGCCGCTCTAC
>JBOGIX010000491.1:0-3860 GCA_050744685.1 Vicinamibacterales bacterium
ATTCATGAGCATTCTTGGCATTCCTGAACTTCCTGGCATTCCTGCCATAAGACCAGATAGCGCCCGGCCCCCCGCAGAAATGTGCGGCTCCTGTCCGTCACTAACAACAACAGGCGTGCGACATTGCGGCGCGCGTAAGCGCAGCACCGCAGGGCATCGAATGGAGAGTCTCAGAACCTGAAACCTGTGTGCGGAACGCGAGATTCAGCGTGGCTCTGCCGTGCAGCGCGGGCAGGAGGGCAACAGGCGCGTGCGCATCGGAGGACGAACTGGCAGGCAAGAACGGAGTCAGGCGCCATGGCAACCGAGCCCAACGATCTGTTCATCAGCTACAGCCATATCGACAATCGCCCGTGGGGCGCCGGGCAGCACCGCTGGGTCAGCGCGTTTCACAGCGAGCTCGAGACGCGGCTGCAGATGCTGCTCGGGCGCGAGGTGCGCGTGTGGCGCGACGAGAAGCTGAATGGCAACGACGAGCTGACAGATCGGATCGCGTCGGAGCTGCGGCGGTCGCGCGCATTTCTCAGCGTCATCTCGCCGCGCTACCTGCGGTCCGATTGGTGTATCCGCGAGCTGCGGCTGTTCCAGCAGCATCCCGGCGCGGCCGGGCGTGGATCCGCCTTTTTCAAGGTCGTCAAGACGCCGGTCGATCGGGGCGCGCAGCCGCCGGAGATCCAGGAGTTCAGGGGCTACGACTTCTTCCACGAAGCGGCGACCGGCAAGATTCACGAGTTCTATCCGAGCAGGGCGGAAGACAGCGCCGAGAGCAAGGGGTTCTGGCAGCTCATCGACGATCTCGCGCAGGACGTCAAGCGGACCATCGACGAGGGCGCGAGCGGACCGCCACTCGAAGGCGCACGCGCGGGCAAGACGGTGTTCCTGGCCGAGACGACCGGCGACATGCGGACCGCGCGCGAGAACGTGAAACGCGAGCTGAACCAGCGCGGCTACCGCATCGTTCCCGATCGCACGCTGCCGTCGACCGCCGACGAGCTGCTGCCAATGCTCCAGGCCGACCTCGGGCAGGCGTGCCTCACGATCCATCCGGTGGGGGCGCGGTACGGGTTCGTCCCCGAAGGGGACGACCGCTCGATCGTCGAGCTGCAGATCGATGCGGCGACGGCCCGGAACGGCCATAGCCAGCATGTGATCTGGGTCGCCCCGGACGTGGGGCCGACGGCGGAGGAACGTCAGGAGCAGTTCCTCCAGAAGCTGCGTCGCGTCTACACCGAGCGCGTGAGCACCGAGCTTCTCGAGCGGAAGCCGCTCGAAGTGCTGAAGACGCGCATCGCGGAAAAGCTCGAACCGCGGAAGGCGCTCGCGCCGGTGGTCGCCGCCCCCAACCTGCAGGTCTACCTGATCTGCGAGCGCCCCGATCTGCCAGGGGTGAAGCCGCTCGAGGAGTACCTGCGCGCGCAGGGGTTCTCCGTGAACCGCCCGCTGCTGGATGGCGACGAGCAGGAGCTCCTGCAGGACCACCGCGAAACCCTGACGCTCTGCGACGCGGTGCTCGTGTACTACGGCAGCGGTCGGCAGGCGTGGCTTCGGGCCAAGCAGCGCGATCTGTGGAAGGCGGCGGGCTGGGGGCGCACCAAGGCGATGCTGGGTCAGGCGGTGTTTGTCGCGCCGCCGCCGGCGCCCGAGAAGGCCGAGTATGCGAACGACGACTTCCTGGTAATCGACGGCGCCAGCGGTTCGCCGCAGGCGTTGTCCGCCTTCATCGAACAGATTCAGTCAGCCGCGGGAGCAGCGCAATGAAAGCCTCGCTGTTGTCGGTTCCCGAACCGTACGTCGGCCTGCGCCCGTTCGACAAGGCGGACGCGCACCTGTTCTTCGGCCGCGACACGCAGGTCGACGAGCTGCTCGCGCGCCTCCGCACCCAGCGATTCGTCGTGGTCATGGGCACGTCGGGGAGCGGCAAGTCGTCGCTCGTTCGCGCCGGGCTGATCCCCGCACTCGAAGGCGGGTTCATTGCGTCTGCCGGATCGGCGTGGCGCGTGGCGGTGATTCGTCCCGGAGGCAACCCGATCGGCAATCTCTCGTCGGCGCTCATTGGCGCGTACGCATCGGTGATCAAGGACGACCTGGCGACACACCGGTCGATTCTCGAAGCCGTCCTGCGGCGCGGCTGCTTCGGGCTGGTCGATGCCGTGCGCGAGTGTCCGGTCGCCCGCACCGAGCCGCTGCTCGTCGTCGTCGATCAGTTCGAGGAGCTGTTCCGGTTCAAGGCGTCGGAGGATCGGCACGGTGCGTCCGATCACGCGGCGGCATTCGTCAAGCTCCTGCTGCAGGCGGTCCGCCAGGCCGAGCACCCCATACACGTCGTGATCACCATGCGATCGGAGTTTCTCGGTGATTGCGCCGAGTTCCCCGAGCTGCCCGAGCGCATCAACGAGGCGCTGTTCCTCATCCCGCGGTTGACGCGGGATCAGCTGGCGGAAGCGATCATCGGCCCTGCCGCCGTGGCCGGCGTGCGCGTGGCGCCAAGCCTGGTCCAGCGGCTGCTGAACGATGTCGGCGACGATCCCGATCAGCTGCCCGTACTTCAGCACGCGCTGATGCGGATGTGGCAACGCCTCGTGAAGGAGCCCGGCAAGGGTCAGCTCTCGCTCGAACACTACGGCGCGGTCAAGGGGCTGGACGAGGCGTTGTCGGACCACGCAGACGAGGCGTTCGCGGAGCTCGACGACAGACAGCGTGTGATTGCGGAGCGGGTCTTCAAGTGTCTGACCGACCGCGGCGGGGGCAATCGCGACGTCCGCCGGCCGACGCGCTTCGCCGAGCTCTGCGAGATCGCGGGTGCCTCCGAGACCGAGGTCGCGGCGGTGCTGGAGCATTTTCGTCGCGAGGGACGCTCCTTCATCATGCCCGCATACGGGCAGACGGTGTTGCCAGAGACATTCGTCGATCTCTCGCACGAAAGCCTCTTTCGCAAGTGGGAACGACTGCGGCTCTGGGTGGGAGAAGAAGCCGAGAACCGCAAGCTGTTCATGCGCCTGTCGGATTCCGCCGCCGCCCATGCCGCCGGCACCGAGCCGCTGTGGCGCGATCCACAACTGGCGATCGCGCTCGACTGGCGGGCACGGTTCTCTCCAACACCCGCGTGGGCGAAGCGGTACGGCCGCGATCTGCAGCCGGCGCTCGCCTTCCTGGACGAGAGTTACGACGCGCGCGAGCGGGATCGCCGCCGGGTCTCGTTGCGGCGCTACGGCTGGATCACCACGGCGGGCGTGCTGATCGTCGCTCTCTGCGGATGCTGGTGGCTGTGGGACAAGTTCCGCCACGAGCGCGAGGCGAAGCGCGAAACCGAGCTCCACGCAGGCCTGGAGGGTGAGAAGGCGGCCCTGGCAGAGAAGCTCAAACGAGCGGCGGAGGAACGCCACCTGTTCGAGCGGCAGGCGGCCGACACCGCCGTACAGCTTGCCGCTGCCGAGAGCGCTGCGACAGCCATCCGCCTGCGTGATGCGGAGCTGCTCCGGCAACGCCTGATCATGCGGGTGAATCAGCGACTGAACCCATACGGGTCGACGGTGGGGACGCTCGTGGCGCTCCAGGCGTATCGCCATGCGCTGGCCGCAGGGCTTCCCGACATCGTCTCGCGCGCGGATGCGGATCTCGCCCGCAACCTGGCGCTGTTCCAGAAACAGATCTGGGAAACGCGGCTGCCGCAGGCCGCCACCCGAGTTGCGGCGCCGGCCAGTCTCCCGATCGTCGTTGCCGGCACGGCCTCGAGCCTGGGTGTGTGGACCGTCGCAGGCTCCGCTCTCAGCGAAGCGGCCGCGCCAACGCTGCCGACGCCGGTGAGAAACTTGTCGTTCAGCGCAGGAGGGCGCCGCGTCGCGTGGATCTCGCGAGGCACG
>JBOGIX010000492.1:0-3469 GCA_050744685.1 Vicinamibacterales bacterium
GCACCCAGCAGCGCGGCCGGATCGGCGGCGCGCGGTGCGCCCGGCACGAGGCCGCGATGCACGAGCGTCACATCCGCGGGGCCGATCTGCAGCGCGGGAAAGGCGTGGTTCGCATCGCCGATGAACCGCTCGACATCCTCCCCGGTGATGTCCGATGCGGCACTCGCCGTCATCGGGAACTGGCCGGTACCGACGATGGCGCGCCCACGCCACGGCACGAGCGTCAGCATGCGCCCGTTCGCGTCGGAGGCCGCCAGCGCGATGTCCGCCGCCGGCTTCGACGTCACGAGGTTCAGCGCTTTCACGAGCGGAAACGCGCGTGAGATCCCGAGCATCGACATCACCGTTCCGGCGCGCGCGCCGGCGGCGTTGACGATCGCGCGCGCCTCGACCTCGAGATCGGCGCGCGTGAGGCTGTCGTGCAGCCGCGCCGAGAAGCGGCCGTCCTTGCGCGTCAACGCGCGGACCTCGATGTGGTTCGCGAGGTCGGCGCCCGCACGATCGGCGGCCGCGGCGAAGGCGAACGTCAGCCGATCGTTCTCGATCATCTGGTAGTCGTACCACTGGGCGCCGCCCGTCAGGCCCTGCCGGCGAATCCCGGGAAACAGCTTCAGCGTCGCGGTTTTCGAGAGCAGCCGTGCCGGCGGCAGGTGCAATTCCGGTTCGATCCCGTCGTTCCGATGCCGGCCGATCCACTTGTCGAGCGCGAAGGCGGCACGCAGGGCAGGACGGCTGCGGGTCATCGACCGGTAGGTGCCGACGAGAAAGGGCAGGGGACGGAGCAGCCAGGGCGCGATGCGCGCGAGCGCGCGCCGCTCGCGGATCGACTCGCGCGCGCGGCCGATCGACAGCGACTGCAGCGACCGCAACCCGCCGTGCGCCGTCTTCTGATGGTTGAACGACGTGGCGCCCCCGAAGTCGCCGGCATCGACGAGCGCCACGCGCAGGCCGCGGCTCGCCGCTTCGTACGCGCACGCCAGCCCGTGAATCCCGCCGCCGACGACCAGGATGTCGTATTGCGTGGAGGCGAACTTGCCGGGATCGCGTGGACGCATACGTTGAATGTCGATATGGGACGCCCCGCCGCCGCGCGAAGAGTCTGACGCGCGCCGTGCGCGCCCGCGCAGCAGGCTCGGGTTCGTCGAGACACTATAATAGCCGGCTGTGTCTCCCACCAATGCCGACGTCCGGGAGTACTGGAACCGGCACATCCACGATCTCGAGATCACGCAGCACCCCGTCGGCAGCCCGGGGTTCTTTACCGACCTCGATCAGTACCATTTCGAGAAGCTCCACCACCTGCCGCGCCTCGTTGCCTTCGACGGGTATGAGGACCGGCGGGTCCTGGAGGTCGGCTGCGGCGCCGGCACCGATCTCGTCCGCTTCGCCCGCGGCGGCGCCATCGTCACCGGCGTGGACATCTCCTCGTCGGCCATCGACCTGGCGCGGCAGAACTTCGCGCAGCAGGGGCTCCAGGCGGACCTCCGCGTCGCCGACGGGGAGCAGCTGCCGTTCCCCGCCGACTCATTCGATCTGGTGTACGCGCACGGCGTCGTGCAATACACGAGCGACGCCGCGATGCTCGTCGCCGAATGTCATCGTGTGCTGCGGCCCGGCGGAGAGGCGGTGTTCCAGGCCTACAACCGCATCTCGTGGTTGAACGTGCTGTCGAAGCTCATGAAGGTGCCGCTCGAACACGAGGATGCACCGGTGCTGAAGAAGTACAGCGCGGGCGAGTTTCGCGCGCTCCTCCGTCCCTTCCGCGAGGTGCGCATCGTCGAGGAGCGGTTCCCGGTGAAGTCCCGCCTGCACGGCGGGTGGAAGGGCGTGGCCTTCAACACGCTGTTCGTCGGGACCTTCAACGCGCTGCCGCGCGGGCTGGTGCGCCGATTCGGCTGGCACCTGCTGGCTTTCTGTCGCAAATGAATCTCGTCAAGTCGCATGCGTTCGGCAACGATTTCCTGCTGATCGAGGAGCGCGAGATCGCTGCGGCCGCCGATCGCCGCGCGCTGGCGCGCGCCGTGTGCGATCGGCACCGTGGCATCGGCGCCGATGGTCTGCTCATCTACGCATGGCAAGGCCCGCGCACGTCCATGCAGCTCCTGAACGCGGATGGAAGCCCGTCGGAGATCTCCGGCAACGGACTGCGCTGCCTGGCGGCGTGGATGGCCCACGGCGGGGCGGGAGGCGCAATCGAAGTCGACACCGACGCCGGGCGGAAGCGGCTCGAGCTGCTGGATCGTTCCGGCGGTCGTTATACGTTTCGCGCAGCGATGGGACAGCCGGAGTCGGTGCAGCGTGAGCGCATCCGTGTGGGCGCCGAGGAGATCGACGCGGTCACGCTCCGGGTGGGGAATCCGCAGTGCGTGGTCCTCGGCGGCGTCACCGAAGAACGGCTTCACACGATCGCCGCTTCGCTGGCCGTGCACCCGCACTTTCCCGCCGGCACGAACGTCGAGCTCGCGTCGGTGGAAACACCCGATCGCGTGCGGATCCTGATCTGGGAGCGGGGCGTAGGCCCGACCGAGGCGTCGGGCACGGGCGCGTGCGCTGCGGCGGTCGCAGCCATGAGCTTCGGCGGCGCCGCACGAGACGTACAGGTTGTGTCCCCCGGCGGCAGCCAACGCGTCGAGTGGCGTGACGAGGGGCTGTACCTCACCGGCTGGGCCGAGATCGTCGCGGAAGCCCGCTGGCTCGGGGCGCTTCACGCGTGACGCCCCGCCGCGCGCACGAGGCGACCTCCGCCGCCGAAGTCTATTCTCCGGCCGAGGAGCTGTTCAATCGGCGACGACGCACAGCCGGCCTGATCGCCGCCCCGATCGCGCTGCTGGCGCTCCTGCTGCTCCCGCTGCCGCTCGCGCCGGCGGCGCACAAGCTGGCCGCCGTCATGTCGATGATGGTGATCCTCTGGGTTACCGAGGCGCTGCCGCTGGCGGTCACCGCGCTCGTCGGCCCGGTGCTCGCCATCATCCTTGGTGTCGCCCCGGCGCGCACCATCTTCGCCCCCTTTGCCGATCCCATCATCTTCCTCTTCATCGGCAGCTTCATGCTCGCGGAAGCGATGTTCGTCCACCGGCTCGACCGGCGCATCGCGTTCGGCGCCCTGTCGTCGCGCGCGGTCGGCGGGAGCGCCGTTCGGATCCTCTGCGTCTACGGCGCCGTCGCGGCCGGCATCTCGATGTGGATCAGCAATACCGCGACCACGGCGATGATGTTTCCGATCGGCCTGTCGATCGTGGCGCACCTGACCGACGGGCGCGAATCGGATCCGCACAGCCGCGAGTTCGCCACGGCAATGATGCTCGTGACCGCCTTCGGCGCGTCGATTGGCGGCATCGGCACGCCCATCGGCACGCCCCCCAACCTGATCGGCATCGGCATGCTCAATCGCATCGCCGGCGTGAAGATCTCGTTTTTCCAGTGGATGTTGCTCGGCGTTCCGATCGTCGTCTTGTTGTTTGGGTTCCTC
>JBOGIX010000493.1:0-2861 GCA_050744685.1 Vicinamibacterales bacterium
CGCGCCTGGTGATCGCCGCGGACGGCCGGGAGTCGCGGCTCGCCCGGTGCGCTTCGCTGGCGGGACATCCCGCGCGGCCGCGCCGCTGGGCGATCGGCGGATATTTCACGAATGTGACCGGCACGACCCGGAAAGGGGAGATGCACGTCCGCTGCGGCTACTACATCGGCGTCGCGCCGCTGCCCGACGGGGTCACCAACGCGTGCGTGGTCACCGCGGACCGGCGCCGGCTGCGCACCGCGGCGTCCCTGCTGACGGATGCCCTGGCCGCCGAGCCGGAGCTCAGCGATCGATTTCGGGCCGCACAAATGATTGCCCCGCCCGTCACTCTCGGTCCGCTCGCGGTCGACAGTACTGGAGCGGGACGGCCGGGACTTCTCCTGGCGGGAGACGCTGCCGGGTTCATCGATCCCATCACGGGCGACGGGCTCTGCTTCGCGTTCCGCGGAGCGGAGCTTGCGGCCGACGAAGCGCTGCGCACACTCGCGAGCGGCGAAGCCGGCGCGCACCTCCGTCTGGCGCGTGCCCGGCAGCGCGAGTTCGGAGCCCGGTGGCGAGTCAATCGTGCGCTCCGGCATGTCGTCGGCACGGACGTCGCCGTGCGCGGCGCCGGTATCGCGGCGCGCATCTCGACGTGGCCGCTCTGCCGCCTGATCTCGTATGCCGCCGATCTGGACCTCGCGGCACGCCTCCACCCGGCCGTCCCGTCGGCAATGGAAGACACCGTGCCGCCGGGTCGGACCGCGACGGCGCCGGCCCATGACTAAGGCCATCTGTCTCTTCGCCATCGTCTTCGGCGCCATGCTGATCGAGAACCGGCGCTCCCGGCGGAACGAGGACGCCCTGCGCGCCAGCGGCGCGATCGAGCCGCGAGACGATGTGTATCGGATCATGCAGATCGCGTATCCGGCCTCTTTCGCGGCGATGATCCTGGAAGGGTGGCTGCGACCCGCCGAATCGGTCGCTGCGTCGATCTCCGGAGCGGTCGTGTTCGTGGCGGGGAAGGCGCTGAAGTACTGGGCTATCGCGGCGCTCGGCCACTTCTGGAGCTTTCGCGTGCTCGTCGTTCGGGGCGCGCGCCTCGTGACCGGCGGCCCCTACCGATGGCTGCGGCATCCCAATTACGTCGGCGTCGCAGCCGAGATTGGCGGGGTTGCGCTTCTCGCGGGTGCGCCGGTCACCGGCACCATCGCGTTCGTCCTGTTCAGCGCCGTGCTGCTCGCACGCATTCGCGTGGAGGAGCGCGCACTCGACCTCAGTCACCGCTGAGATGCGCACGCGCATCGGTTGGCGCACGCGTGCCTCACCGTATGCGGCCGCGGCAATGCTGAAACCCGCCGCGTGCCCGCCGCGTCCACCGCACTCACAACCGTCTTATGAATGACCGTCCCGACTCCGAGTTGGAGATTGCCCGGCCCGTGACGCCCACCGAGGCGGGCCCGCGCTGGACACGTGTCGCAGATGTCCTGGTGCTCGCGCTCGCGGCCGCTTCGCTGTACGCCGCCCTTGCCGGACGTGCAGTGCTGACCGGGTTCGGCCAGTTCGTCCTGCCATCGGCATCGCTGCTCGTGTTCGTGTGTGCGAGCCTGCTGCTCGTGCGGCACGTGGCGCATCCACGTCCCGGGTTGGCCGCCACGCTGGCGCGGTGGGGTGCGCGTTTGCAGGTGCATCCGCACCTGGCCGCTGCCGTCCGCGCCTTCGTGGCGACGCGTCCGGCCGTCTTTCTCGTCGCCTACTTCGCGGTCGTCACCATCGGCTTCCCGCCGAAACCCGTCGGATTCACATTGTCGCCGGATCCGCTGGGCAATCTGCCCGCGCGCTTCGACGCCGGCTGGTACGGCGGGATCGCGCGGAACGGATACAACTGGGACCACCAGTTCGAGCGCCAGAGGAACATCGCATTCTTTCCCGCGATGCCGATGCTGATGCGGCCGGTGGGATCGCTGCTCGGCGTGAATCATCCCTCGCTGCCGGAGAGCAAGCGGCTGCTGCGGATGCTGTGGGCGGGCGTGTTCGTCTCGCTCGCGGCGTTCGCGTGGGCGCTGTGCTACCTGTCGCGCTTGAGCGATCTCGTGGCTGGTCCATCTGCCGCGGCTTACGCGCCGCTGCTCCTCGCAGCGTATCCCTTTGCCGTGTTCTTCAACGCGCCCTACACCGAGTCGCTCTTTCTGCTGGCGGCCGTGGGCGCGTTCTATCACTTTCACCGCGAGGAATGGGGCCGCGCCTCGCTGTGGGGGCTCGTCGTCGGGTTGAGCCGGCCGAACGGTGCGCTTGTGTCGGTTGCGCTTGGCGTGCTGGCACTGCAGCAGGTCTGTGCGCCCGCAGGCGGCCCGCGCGCCGCGTTCGTGGTGCCGCCGAAGCGCGTTGCCGGATCGCTGGCTATTCGGCTGGGTGTGGCGGCGGCGCCGGGTATCGGCATGTTGATGTTCACCGGATACCTGTACTGGTTGACCGGCGTGTGGTTCGCCTGGGCCCGCATGCAGGGGGCGTGGGGCCGTTCGTGGAGCACGGGCCCGATCGCGGAGGGATGGGAGCGGCTGGCGACCGACGGCCTGCTGGGCGCGTTCCAGGGCGTGCCGTACGACACGCTGAACACGTTCGCCGTGCTGTTCGCGCTCGCGCTGACGTGGACTGTCTACCGTCGCCTCGGACTGGCATACGCGTCGTTCGTCCTCGTGAACCTGGTGCCGCCGATCTTCGCCGGCGGTGCGCTGTCGATGGGGCGGGTGACTTCGACGCTGTTCCCGATCTTCATCGCGCTCGCCGCGATCGTTCGTCCGCCCGCGGTGCCTGCGTGGGTGGCGACCTTCGCCGTGCTGCAGGGGTTCGTGGCGACGTTGTTTTTTACGTGGAGGCAGTTG
>JBOGIX010000494.1:0-5499 GCA_050744685.1 Vicinamibacterales bacterium
GTTCACCGCTGAGCCGCTCCTTCGCCGCGCGATCAACGCCAACCTCCGCCTCGGCGCGACCGAGGCGGTCGACCGCGTCGCCGCCTTCGCGGCCGACGCGTCGCGGCCGGAGCCGCTCCGCGTCGAAGCGGTTTCTGCCCTCGGGGTCTGGACGGCCCCGTCGACGATGGATCGTGTCGACGGGATCTTCCTGGGCGCGCCCGCGCAGCAGCGCGACGGGGCAGCCGCGCGCGCGGCGATCGAGCGTCTCATGGCAGGCGCAACCGCCGGAGAGGCGGCGGGATCCGCCGGGATGCGGGCGGCGCTCGCCGAGGCGGCCGGCCGCCTGGAGGTGCAGGCGGCGGCGCCGCAACTGCTGGCGCAGCTCAAGGCAGACCCGGCGGCCGAGGTGCGCGTTGCATCGCTGCGCGCGCTGCAGGCCCTGAAAGTCGCCAACATGGACGAGCTGATGCAGGTCGCGCTGGCCGACAAGGATCCGGCCGTGCGCCGCGCTGCGCTGGGCATCCTGCCCGGGCTCGGGATGAGCGAAGCGGCCAAGGTGCAGCACATCGCCGGTGTCGTCAAGGGAGCATCGCTCGCCGAGCAACAGGGCGCGATTCAGGTGCTCGGCACCATGAACAGTGCGCCGGCGCGGACGCTGCTCGGCACGTACGTGTCGGAGCTGATTGCCGGGAAGACGCCGCCGGAGCTGCAGGCCGACGTGCTCGAGGCGGCCCAGGCGAGCGGCGCAGACAAGCTCGAAGCGCAGCTCGAGGCGTATCAGAAGCGCAGGAACGCGCCGACGGTCGCCGATGCGTTCAGTGGGGCGATGCTCCGCGGCGGCGACGCCCGCCGCGGCGTACAGGTCGTGATGCAGAACCCCGCGGCGGAGTGCGCCCGGTGCCATGCCCTGAACGGACAGGGGGCCAGCGTCGGTCCGGACCTCAAGGGCGTGGGCTCTCGCCTGACGCGCGAGCAGCTGGTCGAATCGTTGCTCGAGCCGAGCGTGCGCATCGCGCCTGGTTATGGAACGGTGGGTATCACGCTGCGCAACGGCCAGCGCGTCGACGGCACGCTGCGCGAGGAAACCGACACGGAAGTCGTCCTGATGGTCGGCACGCCGCCCAACGAGCGCAGGATCCCCAAGGCCGAGATCGGGCAGCGCTCGAATCCGGTCTCGGCGATGCCGCCGTTCGGCCTGATTCTGAAGCCGAGGGAAATCAGGGACCTCGTCGAGTTTCTCTCTACACTGAAATGACACGAGAAATGCCAAGAATGCCAAGAATGCCAGGAATGCCAAGAATCGGGTTTGCCATCCTGACGGGAACGGTTCTGGTCTCGGCAGCGGTTCTCGGGCTGCGCGCTCAGCAGCCAACCGCTTCTGCGGCGCCGCCATCCACGGCCGACAAGAAGGACTGGGTTCAGCTTTTCAACGGCAAGGATCTGAACGACTGGTCGATCAAGTTCGCGCACCACGATCTCGGCACGAACCTGCACGATACCTTCCGCGTGGAAGACGGGCTGCTCAAGGTGCGCTACGACAACTGGAAGGGGTTCACCGACGAGTTCGGCCACATCTTCTACAAGCAGCCGTACTCGCACTATCTCCTGGCGGCCGAGTATCGTTTTGTCGGCGATCAGGTCAAGGGCGCCCCGTCCAGCCTCGAGTGGGCGATCCGCAACAACGGGCTGATGCTCCACTCGCAAGCACCGAAGTCGATGGTGAAGGACCAGGACTTCCCGATCTCCATCGAGGTGCAGCTCCTTGGCGGCTACGGCAAACCGCGTTCGACCGCCAATCTCTGTACGCCCGGCACGAACGTCGTGATGGACGGCAAGCTGGTCACCCGCCACTGCGTCAATGCGAAGTCGAAGACTTATGACGGCGATCAGTGGGTCCGCGTCGAGGTGCTGGTGCACGGCGACGAGCTCGTGCGGCACATGGTCGAGGGGGAGACGGTGCTCGAATACACGAAGCCGCAGATCGGCGGCGGCAACGTCAGCCCCGTGGATCCGGCGGTCAAGGTGGACGGCACGCCCCTCACGAGCGGGTATATCGCCCTGCAGGCCGAGACCGCCCCGATCGATTTCCGCAAGGTGGAGCTGCTGAATCTCGAAGGGTGCATGGATCCGAAGGCGGCGAGCTTCAGGGCGTATTTCGTGAAATCGAAGCCGGGGGCGTGCGGGAAGTAGGTTTCAACTCTCAGACGTCAACTCCCAACCGCCAATTCCCAACTTCCAACGCGGAGCACTCGAACCATCTGGGCGACAGTCGTGAATCCTAGCTGTGGCATCGCATTTCACCCAGCTCTCTCGAACCACGCGCCTTGGGAGTTGGGAGTTGGACGTTGGGAGTTGATGAAGTCAGATCTTCACAAACACCCGATTCTTATACATCCACGCCAGAATCAGCCAGAACACGACGAGCGCGGCGGCGCCAAGGGCAATGGGCTGGAAGGGCGGCGACAGCGCGCCGAACACTCCGCCCAGGTGAATGCGGAACGACCGCGTCATGTAGTCGGTCGCCACGTGCACGAGCACGTACATCGCGATTGAGTTCGCGCCGACGACGAGCAGCGGGTAGGCCCACCGGCGATAGCCCTTCAAGTCGATCACATAGTAGTAAGCGGCGAGGAACAACACCGACCACCCGCCGCTGAAGATCGCCCACGACGGCGTCCAGATGCGCTTCACCAGCGGGCAGACGCCCAGCGCGTGCAGCGCCATGCCGACGGCCAGCCCCGCGAGGCCGTAAATCACCATCAGGCGCAGCTTCGCGTGCCCGGGCCGATCCGTGCGCAGCAGGCCTCCCGCCAGCAGGCCGAAGATCATCGTCGCCAGCGACGGCACGAAGTTCAGCGTCAGGTAGCCGCCGCGGTTGTACTCGAACGGCCGCTCCCGCGGAAACAGGTTCAGAAACCACCGATCGAAGTCGCTGGCGAGGTTCGTGTTCTTGTCCCAGTGCTGCGCGAACCCGGTCTGGTGGTGCTCCCATGTCGCGGGCACGCCGACGGTGGTCGTGTCGAAGCCGGGCGGGGGAACGGGATACACGGCGAACGCCGCCCAGTAGGCGGCGAGAATGCCGATCGCTGCGGCCCACTGCAACCGTGGCGCGAGCCACGCGACCAGGAAGAGGAACACGTAGCCGAGCCCGATCTGCGTGAGCACGTCCTCGAAGGTGAAGTACGTCAGGGGGCGTCCCTGCGATCGCAGGAAGATGCCGAGCGCGATGAGGACGATCGCGCGCCAGGCGGTGTGCGCGAGCATGCGGCCGAAGCTCTGTCCGCGCGCGCGGCGGCTGGCGATCGAGAAGGGCAGCGACACGCCGACCATGAACATGAACGCGGGCTGGATCAGGTCCCACGGCACGACACCAACCCACTCGCGATGGTCGAGCATGTCCGCCAGGAACCGGACCGTGGCACTGTCTGGAAAGTCCTGCGCCAGCCGCGGAATTCCCAGGATCTCCGACGCCATGAACAGCATCGTCGCGCCGCGGAACGCGTCGAGGGAGGTGAGGCGAGTCGATCCGACGATGGGCGCGGTCGGGCCCGATACCGTGGCAGTCGATCCCTGCGCGAGCGAGAGCTGTCCGGTCATATATCGGTTTCCAGCTTCCAGCTTGCCGTTTTCGCTTCCGCTTCCAGCGCCGCGCCACAGGTTCCTTGGGCTCGTGACCGGCTGCCAGGAAGCCGGAAGCTGGCAGCCGGAAGCTGGAAGCTGGAAGCCGGAAGCCGGAAGCCGGGAGCTGGAAGCTGATCTTACACCCACAAGGATATTGACTTCGGCACCCGCCAGTGAGAGGCTCCCGGCGGAGTTTTGCGGCAGGCGCGGAGCGCGTGGTGCGAGAGGCCGCCGAGGCCAGGAGGCGACCGATGGCGATGCGTACGTTCGTGGTGATTCTGACAGCGTTGATCGTGCTGGCCGGTACGGGGCCAGCGTCGGCGCAGGTGACGACCGGAACCCTCGTTGGCACGGTCCGCGACCCGAGCGGCATCGTACCGGGAGCGACCGTGACGGTGCGCGAAGTGAACAGAGGCACGTCGAGCACGTACGTGACCGACGAGACCGGGAGCTACACGGCGCCGTTCCTGACGCCGGGCACGTACGCCGTCGAGGTGAACGTCCAGGGGTTCAAAAAGTGGGTGCGCGAAGGGGTGATCCTGCAGGTGAACCAGCGGGCGCGCGTGGACGTCACGCTCGAGGTCGGCGGCATCGAAGAGACGACCAACGTGATCGCGGAGGCGCCGCTGCTGCGCACGGACTCTTCCGAGGTCGGGACGGTCATCGAAGAGCGAGCGATCAAGGAACTGCCGCTGAACGGACGCAACTTCGCGACCCTCGTCTACCTGACGCCGGGGATCACGCCCGGACAGGCGAACGAGAACCTGTCCGGCGCGAGCACGTTCAACCCGCGCGGCGCGTCGAACTTCAACGCACTCGGCCACCAGGCGAACGCGAACGCCTGGCTGATCGACGGCATCGACAACAACGAGTACACCTTCAACACCGTGATCATCGCCCCCTCGGTCGAGCAGGTGCGTGAGTTCAAGGTGCTCTCGGGCGTGTTCTCTGCCGAGTTCGGCCGGGGAGCCGGCGTGGTGTCGGTGGCGACCAAGTCGGGCAGCAACACGCTGCACGGCACCGTGTTCGAGTACGTGCGCAACGACGCGTTCGACGCGCGCAATTTCTTCGTCCGCAAGGTGCCGCAGGCCGATGGCAGCCTGCGCAAGGATCCGAAGCCGCCGCTCGATCGCCACCAGTTCGGCGGCGCCGTCGGCGGGCCGCTGGTGATCCCGCAGGTCTACGACGGCCACAGCCGGACGTTCTTTTTTGCCGATTATGCCGGGCTGAAGGAGACGCGCGGCCTCGTGTTCGTGAACACCGTGCCGACGGCACGAACGCGCGCCGGCGATTTCAGCGACTTTCGAGACGCGAACGGCAACCTCATTCCCATCTACGATCCGCTCACGACGAGGCTGAACCCGGCGTTCGACTCCGCCCGGCCCGTTAGCGCCACCAATCCGCAGTTCCTGCGCGATCCCTTTCCCGGCAACATGATTCCCGCGAACCGTCTCAACCAGGTCGGCCTCAACGTCGCCAGCATCTATCCGCTGCCGAACGGCGACGGCAACTTCAACAACTACACGTCGACCGACAATCGCGAAGTGACTGACAACATCTTCTCGGGCCGCGTCGATCACCGGGTTGGTGACAAGGACTCGTTCTTCGTGCGGTTCAACTGGGGCAAGTTCAAGCTCGACGCGCCGCAGGGGCAGGCGGCGTGCTGCCTGCAGACGCCGGCGGAGGCCGCCGCACGCTTCGATCTCGGTCCCTACGTCGCCGGGATCCAGAACACGCGCCTCACGACACATGGCGCGGCGTTCAACTATTCGCGGGTGATCTCGTCGACGCTGGTGAACGAACTGCGAATCGGCTACGCCGACACCAACCCGTTCACCTTCCAGTCCGACTTCGGCATCAATGCGGCGGAGTCGCTGGGCATCCGCGGCATCAACG
>JBOGIX010000495.1:0-3848 GCA_050744685.1 Vicinamibacterales bacterium
GGTCATGGAGGCGGAGGAAGGGGGAGGCCAGTCGACTCAACCGGTTTGGCGCTGCGACTTCTAGCCAGCTGCTTCGAGCCCCGCGCCTTGAGAGTTGGGAGTTGGGTGTTGGGAGTTGACGAATGGGCTCCGCCTCCGAGTCCTCGATGGTCTCCCCTCAGATCCATCCCTCTCGGCGATACCACGCCAGCGTCCGCGCGATCCCGTCCCGCAGCGACACGGCGGGCGCGTAACCCAGCTCCGTACGCGCGCGTGTGATGTCGAAGGCGCGGCTCTTGGTGAAGAAATCGACACGGCGGCGATAGAGCGGCGGCTCGATGCCGAGCGGCGCGCACACGGCCTCGCAGGCGGCGCCGGCGAGCCAGAACGGCCATACCGGCAGGTGCAGCCTCGGCGGTCCGACACCCGCTGCCTCGGCGATGAGCGACGTCAGCTCGTTCAGCGTCGTCACTTCGCCGCCCGCAAGGATGTACGTCCGGCCGGCCGCGAACGTCACTTCCCCGCACAGCCGGAATCCCTCCACGAGATCGTCGATGTACGTCAGGTGATAGAAGATGCGTCCCGACCCGAGGATCACGAAGCGCCGGCGGGCCACGCCGCGGAACAGCTTCAGCAGTCGGCGATCGCCGGGACCGTAGATGCCCGTCGGCCGGGCGATCACCAACTCGATGCCCGTCCGCTCCGCCGCCTCGCGCGCGACGGCCTCTCCTTCGAGCTTCGTCACCTGATAGATGTCGCCCGGCTTGAGCGGCGCGTCTTCATTCGCCGGTGGTTCGTCCACGTCGCCGTGCACGCCGACGGTGCTGCAATGCACCACCCGTCGCACGCCGGCCGATGCGGCCGCTTCGATCACCGAGGCGACGGCCGCGGCGTTCACCGCGCGGTACTCGGCGTCGCGCAGGCCGGCCTGACGATAGATGGCGGCGATGTGGTAGACGACGTCGCGCCCCGCGGCCGCGCGCGCCAGCGCCGGCCTGTCGCGGAGATCGCCGACCTTCAGCGTGATGCCTGCCTCGGAGAGCGGCACCGCCCGCGCCTCGTCGCGCACGAGTGCGGCCACGTCGAACCCCCGGCGAACCAGCGTGCGCGCAAGGTGGCCGCCGGTGAACCCGGTCGCCCCGGTGACGAGGACCTTCAAGGCGTCTCGCGCCAGGCCGCTGCGCGCTCGGCGACGATGGTGACCGGCGAGCCGAGCAGCCGCCGCAGCCCGACGCCCGCAAGGAGCCGTTCGATCCGGGACGTGGCACGCGCCGATCCAAGCGTTTTGTGAAAGGCGATGGGCAGCACGAACTGCCGGTGCGTGTCGACGATGTCGAAGCCGTTGGCGGCGAGGGCGGCCCGGAGGGCGCGATCGGAGAAGACGCGGTAGGCCTCGACGCGCGCGCCGAAGCGGTGCGCCACATGTCGCGTGACCGCCTGCACGGCCGCTGCGCTCGACAGCGCCGGGTAGTCGAACACCACCCGGTGCCGTGCGACACGGCACAACTCGCCGAGAGATCGGCGCCAGTCGGGCGTATGCATCAAGACGCGGAGACAGATGACGGCATCGAAATGGCGCGCGGGAAAGGCGAGCGCGTGCGCGTCTCCGCGTACGAATGCCACCGTCACCCCCGCGTCCTGCGCGCGGCGCTCGGCGACGGCGAGCATCTCGCCCGACGCGTCCAGTCCCGTGAGGGCGGCGCCGCGGCGGGCGAGCGCGATCGCGGCGCGTCCGGTGCCGGTCCCGACGTCGAGAATGCTCCGGCCCTCGAGCGGCGCGAGGAAGGACGCGATGACCTGCTCCTGCGTGTCGGCCAGCATGCGGCCGATCGGCCCGCTGAAACGCGCGGCCTCGAACGACTCCGCCATGCGCGGATCCGCATAGGCCGCGTAGCTGTAATGCTCGTCGTGCTGCGACATCGGCGCCGGCGGATCGGTCACGCGACGTCTCCGACCACTTGCGCCGAGCCCTCGCCGGTCAGGTGCCCGCACGCCTCGCGGGTGCGTGTGAGATAGGCCTCGTAGCTGTACTTGGTCTCCGCCAGGCGACGCGCGTTGGCGCCGATGCGGCTCGCGCGGACGGGGTCGCCCAGCACGTCGAGAATCGCCTCGCCCAGCTCCGGCGGGGTCGCGCCGGCGAGATACGCCACGTCATCGTCCAGTACCTGCGTGTGCGTGAGCAGGCGCGTGGCGACGATCGGGCGGCCCGATCGCAGGTATTGGTAAATCTTGAGCGGCGTGTTGGTGCCGCTGCTGCGCGGCGAGACGAGCACGTCGGCCGCGTCGAGATACTTCGGGATCTCGTCGGCCGGACGCTGCCCCGCGAACACGGCGACGTCGCCTGCTCCCGCGCTCCGCGCCTGCGCCCGCGCCTTCTCCACCTGATCGGGACGCCCGCCCGCGAGCACGAACCGAACCTCGGGTCGTCTGGCAGCGACGTACGCCGCGGCGGCAAACAGGAGATCGAGCCCCTGATACGCCTCGAACGTGCCCGTGTAGAGCACCATCGGCGCACCCGCGGCGAGGCCGAGGTCCGCGCGCACGTGCGCTCCAGAGCCCGCGACGGGTGTATCGCCCGAACCTGGTGAGTTTTCGATGAGCACCGTGGGCACCGCCGGCGCCAGGGCACGCACCGTCTCCGCCAGATGCGGGCAGATGACGATGACCACGCGCGATCGCTCGAGGACGAAGCGCTCGCCCCAGGAAAAGAGCGCGGTGAGCAGACGCGAGCGGCTGAAGCCGAAGTTGGCCAGCTGCTGCGGCAGGCTCGAGTGCATGTCGTACAGGTGCGGCACGCCGAGCGCCGCCGCCAGCAGCACGCCGATGAAGCTGCCTTCCTCGTGCGAGTGCACCGCGTCGTATCGGCCGGCGAGGGCCCGGCGTATCGCGGTCAGCGTCAGCAGCAGATCCAGCGGCACCTTCGCGAGGGACGGACCGATCCGCACATCCTTGATGAAGGGGGGCCTCAACGATCGGAACACCCGAAGGCCGGGAATCGAGACGTCCGTGCCGAAAGGATAGGTGACGAGGTCGACGGTGTGACCGAGCCCGGTCAGCGCCCGGATGCGGTGGAACTCGCTGAACGGCGTTCCTCGGGGCTCGAAGAACGGTTCAGGCGCAATCATCAAAATTTTCACGGCGCGATCAGAGGATTGTACGGCGATGCGAGCGGCACCGTCAACGTAACCCTCGCAATTCAGGCTGTTTAGCGCTATTCTTGGAAGATCCTCATGCCCGATCGTCCTTCTCCAGTCCTCGCGGGCGGCCGCGTGCGGCCGAGTGGCCACCTTGCGGCGCCGCCGTCCCGCAGGCGCGCGTTCGTGGCCGTCCTGAAAGCGACCGTCAGCATCGGCCTGCTGGCGCTGCTCTTTTCGCGGGTCGACGCCGCGCGTCTCGTCGCGGCGGCCCGCCAGGCTTCGGCGCCGTGGCTGCTCGGCGCGCTGGCGCTGTACGGGGTCATGGTACTCGCGAGCGCATGGCGCTGGGGCGTGTTGCTCATGGCGCAGGACATCCGGCTGCCGTTCCGCACGCTCACCTCCTCGTTCCTGGTGGCGACCTTCTTCAATAACTTTCTGCCGAGCAACATCGGCGGCGACGTGGTGCGCGTCGCGGATACCGCGCCGGCGGCAGGATCCAAAACGCTGGCGACGACCGTCGTGCTGCTCGACCGCGGCCTGGGTCTCCTCGGCCTGGTGCTGATTGCCGCGATCGGCGCGACGACGGGCTCGCGGCTGGCCGAGGGAGGTCCCGTGGCGCCGTTGCTGCTCTGGGGCGGGTTCCTCGCCGCCGCAGTGCTGGCGCTGCCAGCGCTGCTGCGGCCGCACGCGTTCGCGCGGCTGTTCCAGCCGCTGCGCGCCCTGCACCCGGAA
>JBOGIX010000496.1:0-3423 GCA_050744685.1 Vicinamibacterales bacterium
CCTGACCATCGGGAGTCCGCATCATCGCGAGGGTGGCCCGGACATCCTCGAGCCCGATCAGGCTGCCGACCGAAGGCCCTTCGACTGTCGTCTCGCCCTCCAGCTTGAGGCCCAGTTCGATGAAGAATGCCTTGACGGCTTCGAGATCGTCGACAACGATGAGGACGTTGTCCATCCGTTTAAGCGTCATATCCTTCCTTCCCTCGCTTCACTGCTGATGCCCGAGCCAAACAGAAATCGAACCGTCACTGCGCCGGACTTCTTGTGAGTATCGTCGAGCGGGTTCTGAACGGGTGAACGCTCGAAAGCCACTGCGGCGTATCTCGCGACTAACGGAATGGCGGATGTTGCTCCAATCTACGCCGGCTTGCGCGCGCGCACATGCAGGAACAACGGGATGCGCCGCCACCACTCGCGACCAATCACGGGCGAATCGTGAACGTTCGTTGCGGAGAGGAGAGACGGCGCCTGACACCGCAGGAACACGGTTCGAAAGGTCCTCAGCGTCCTCCATTCCGGACGGCGAGTCTGCCGTCACCCTGATACACCAGTCGTTGAGTAACGGGGCAGCGGCACGCCGGCGATCACTCGGATCGGAGCGCCACCTCCGGGCGAATCCGTGCCGCGCGCCACGCAGGGACGGTTCCCGCCAGCAGACCGGCCGACGCGAGCAGGCCGATGGCCGCGACGGCGGTCGGTCCGTCCATCGCCGACAGCCCGAATAGCAGAGCGTCGGCACTCCGCAGAGCGATCACGGCCAGCGGGAAGCCAATCGCAAAGCCGACGCCCAGCAGCCACAGGTTGTCACGTAGCAACAGCCGCAGGATCTGCGCTTGCGTGGCGCCGAGCGACAGACGGATCCCGATCTCGTTCCGGCGGCTCACGGCCAGGTACGCCACGATGCCGTACAAACCGACAGCGACGAGCGCCATCGCCAGGACGCCGAAGGCGCCGGCGAGCCACGCGACGATCCGTTCGCCGATCATGCGTTCCCGGACGCGAGTCTTCAGTTCCGTCACATCGGTCGCGATCGACGGACGCAGCTGCTCGACGCGACGCGCGATCGGCTCCCTCATGACGGCCACGGGCAGCTCGGACCGGACCACGACGGCCGCCCACGCATACGGACTGGGGTTCTGTGCAATCGGCACGTAGGCAATCGGCGGCATCGAGCCGCCTGCCGTCGGGCACCAGCAGTCCTCGTCGCGCAGGTCCGCGTACTTCGTATCGCCGACCACGCCGACGATCTCGTAGGACGTCTCCGGAAATCCAGGCTCCGCGACCGTCCGAATCATCGTGCCGACCGCGTTGCGGCCGCCAAGATGGCTGCGAACGAAGCTCTCGTTCACCACCATAACGCGCCGCGAGCGCGCCGTGTCCTGGGGCTCGACGTCCCGGCCGGCGCGCCTCGGAATCCTCAGCGTGTCGAAGTACCCAGGACCGACGTAGGCGAACCGCGAGGCCCTGCGTCCGCTCTGCCCGGCGCCAGTCACGCGAAAGAAATGGGACCAGATCGATCCGCTCAATGGAACGTGCGTGGACGAGGCCGCGGCGACGACGCCGGGCAGCCCGCGCAGCGCGCGTGTCAGCTCTTCCTGAAACGCGGCTTTCCGTTCGGCCGGGAGCTCCTCGGCGACGCGATCCAGGAACGAGACGGCCATCGTGCGGTCCTGCTCGAAGCCAGGGTCGACCGCGATGAGGTTGCGGAAGGTCTGGACGAAGAGCAGCGCGGAGAAGATGAGTACCAGCGAGATCGCAACCTGCACGACCACGAGCGCGCGCTGCAATCTGCCACGTCGACGATCCAGGCTCAGGCCCCGCGCCGCCCGGCGTATCGCGACGATGGGATCGACCAGCGACAGTCGGAGCGCCGGCAGCAGTCCGACCAGCACCGCCGCAAGCGCGGCCGCTCCGGCCACGAACGCGGCCAGCCGCCAGTCGGCCGTGAGATTCAGGTGGATGGGATTTGTCGGCGTCTCGAGGAAGGCCACGAGCGCGCGACCGCACATCAGCGCGACCGGCACGGCGAGCATCGCACCGGCGGCGGCCATCAGCAGGCTCTCGGTGAGGAGCTGCCAGACGAGACGGCGGCGTGTCGCGCCAATCGCAATCCGAACGGCGGTCTCGCGCTCCCGGGCGCTCGCGCGAGCAACCACCAGCGTCGCGAGATTGCTGCAGGTGATCAGGAGCACCAGCGCCGTGAGGCCAAGGAGCAGCGAGAGCGACGGCCCGTGCGCCTCCCTCAGGCGGCTGACGCCGCGGGCGGAGGGAACGACACCGAAGCGGATCGCGCGATATCCCTCAACGAGTCCGGCATCGTAGCCGGGGGGGATCGTTGCGTCGAGCACGCCGGGGCTGACGGCGCGCAGCTGTTCGTTGGCGCTCGTGATCGTCCAGTTCGGCGCGATCCGCCCCATGATCGTCAGCCACCAGCGATCCCGGCGGTCGAGGCGCGAGTCCCAGAGCGCGGCCGCGCAGAGCGGCAGCGCGATATCGAATCTCTCGCCCACTTCCAGACCGGTGAACGACGACGGCGTGACGCCGACAATGGTGAACGGCTGATCGCGGAGTATCAGCGGGCTTCCGATGGCGGACTCGCTGCCTCCCAGGCGGCTTTGCCAGAACGCGTAGCTCACCACCACGGATTTGGCGCCGCATCCCCGGCTGTCGTCAGCCGGGCCGAAGAGTCGCCCGCGATGCGGAGGGACGCCGAGCGCCGGGAAGAAGTCCCCGCTGACCCAGAGTCCGCGCGCCGGGCCTGATTCCGACCCGCGGCCCACGACGAAGTAGTCGTCCCCCCACGCGAACATCGCCGAGAACGCACTGTCGCTGGCGCGGATCTCCTCCCACAAGGGGTAGGTGGCGTTGGCATTGGGACCGTCGTAACTGCCGAACGCCTGTGGGCCATCCGGGCGCACGGCCACGAGCTCGTGCGGATTGACGACTGCAAGGCTTCGCAGCGTCAACGCGTCGATGAGGTGGAAGATTGCGGCATTCGCGCCGATGCCGAGCGCCAGCGAGAGGACTCCGACCGTCGTGAAGATGGGGCTTCTCGCCAGCAGCCGCAGCCCATGACGCGTGTCGCGGAGGAAATCCTGCATCGAAGCTCTCCGTCACCGGTTCGAAATCGAGAAGCGGACCTCCGCCCTGGTCCGCGCTGAAGCATACCGGTCGTCGCTCCTTCAATCAAAGGAGTACCGGTGGCATCCGATTCAGTTAGGCGGTTTCAACTTGACGTCCACGCACGCGCGGCTGAATATCCCCCAAGACATGCGGCGCGCGGGCAGGTACTTCACGGCGCAGTGCGACGCCGCAAGATGGCCCCCTGGCTGCAGGGAGGCCGCCCGCGAGGACGAAGGCCGCCGCAAGATAGCCCCCTGGCTGCAGGGAGGCCGCCCGCGAGGACGAAGGCCGCCGCAAGAT
>JBOGIX010000497.1:0-13240 GCA_050744685.1 Vicinamibacterales bacterium
ATCCGAAACGGCGTGGAGCGCCTGCGCGCGCTGCCTGGCGTGGAAGAAGCGAGCGCGACCTGCTGCGTGCCGCTGCAGGGTGGCTACGGCCTTCCCTTCACCATCGTCGGCCGGGCGGTCGACGGCCCCGGACCCTATCACGGCGGTGGAGGCTGGACCACCGCGTCGCCGGGCTACTTCGAAGTGTTCAGGATTCCCGTGAAACGCGGGCGCACGTTCACGGAGACCGACACGGCGAGCTCGACGCCGGTCGTGATCATCAACGAGGCGATGGCTCGACAGTACTGGGCGAAGGGTGATCCGATCGGCGAGCGTCTGGTCATCGGCCGCGGCGTGATGCGCGAGTTCGCCAGCGAACGCGAGCGCCAGATCATCGGGGTGATCGGCGACACGCGGAACGGCGGCCTGGACAACGAGCCCGGGCCGATCATGTTCATCCCGCAAGCGCAGGTGCCGGGCCCGGTGAACATCCTGAACCTGCGGCTGTCGCCGATGGCCTGGGTGATCCGGACACGCACGGAACCGCTGGCCATGAGCAACGCCATTCAGGAGGAGCTCAGGCAGGCCACGGGACTGCCCGTCTCGCAGGTACGATCGATGACCGAAGTGGTTTCCATCTCCACCTCGCGCCAGCGTTTCAACATGTGGCTGATGAGTGTGTTCGGCGCGTCCGCGCTCCTGCTCGCGGCAATCGGCATCTACGGGTTGATGGCCTACTCCGTCGAACAGCGCACGCAGGAAATCGGAATCAGGCTCGCGCTGGGCGCGCAGGCGTCTCACGTCAAGAACATGGTCGTCCGACAGGGCATGCTCCTCGCCGTTGTCGGTGTGGTCGTCGGCCTGGTCGCGGCGTACTTCCTGGCGCGGCTGATGGCCACGTTCCTCTTCGGCGTCAGCGCCCGCGACCCGGTGGTCTTCGCAGCCGTCCCCGCCGTGCTGACGCTCATCGCCCTGTTCGCCGTCTGGCTGCCAGCCCGCCGCGCCAGCCGGGTCGATCCGATGATCGCGCTGAGATACGAGTAGTGATCGTCAGTTACCAGTCGCCAGTTTCCGGTAGCCAGGTTCCTTGTGGTTGCCGGTTACCAGTTACGGTTACCAGATCTCGCGGTTGCCGGTTGCCAGAAGTCGACTGGAAACTGCCAACTGGAAACCACAGGAAATCACTGGAAACTGGCAACTGGAAACTGGCAACTGAAGAATAGCTCCGCCAGCTAGAATCCGACCTCCAGCGCCCTGCCCTCGAACACCACCTCTCGTGTCTCCGTCGACGCGGCGAGTCGAACCTGCAACGGGCGTCGAAGCGGCGGCAGCATCCGCGTGCCAGGCGCCAGCCGGAAGGATAGGCGCCGATCCGCGTCGCGCCACGTCATCGCGATCCGCATCAGCTCTCCTTTTCGATAGTCGAACGATCTTCCATCGTCCTCGTACAGCGTGAAGGCGCCGTCCGCGCCCGGGTAGACGACGATCGTCAGCGGATCCGGGATCGGCTGCTCGACATACTCCCTCACCGCCGCGAGCGGCAGGATGGTTCCAGCCCTGACGTGCAGCGGCATCGTGGCGAGATCGACCTTGCGCTCGATCTCCCGGCCGCCGTCGAGGCGCTCTTCGGTCCAGTAGTCGTACCACGCGCCGCGGGGCAGGTAGACGGTGCGACTGGCCGCGCCCTTCTCGACGACCGGCGACACCAGGATGTCGCGCCCCCACAGGAACTGATCGCCGCGTGCGGCCGCCGTCGCATCCTGCGGGTAGTGGAGCCACAGGCTGCGAATCATCGGCAGGCCGGTTTCGCAGCATTCCTTCGCGACGGTGTAGGTATACGCCAGCAGCCGGTAGCGCAGCTCGAGATATTTCCTGACGATCGGCTCGACCTCCGGATTCCGCAGCTCGGATGGATCGGGATACCCCGCGCCGCCCGTGTAGCCTCGCAACTCGTCGGGCCCGAGGGTGCCGGTGTTCCAGCCCCATGGCAGGCGGAGGTGCCACGTCCGGCCGTGTGCGCGGAACGACGGCGTGAACGTACCGAACTGGAACCATCGCACGTGCAGCTCCCCGGTATACTCCGGCGTCGGCACGAAGCCGCCGATGTCGGTGCCCCAGAACGGAATTCCAGACAGCCCCGTGTTGATCGCGACCGGCACGTGCGTCTTCAGCGTTTCCCAGGTCGAGTAGACGTCGCCGGACCAGAGGAACGCGCCGTAGCGCTGCATGCCCGCGTAGCCATTGCGGTGCAGCGCGAAGGGACGCTCGTTCGGGCGATACCGTTGCGGTCCCTCCCAGTACATCCTGATGCGCGCCAGGCGCGACGGCGCGTCGAGCCCGTCCCCCTGATCGGGCCACCAGCCGTCCACGCCAAGATCCATCAGTGGCTTGTGATACGGCCAGTAACACTCGACGGCTCGGTCTTCGGGCCACCGGTTGTCCGGCGTGCGCCCGCTCGGCACAGCCTTCTCCGGCGTGCACGCGCCCGCGGCCGCACCCGACATGCGGCGGCCTTCGATGACGATGTGCAGGACGACCTTGTAGTGCCGTTCGTGCAGGGCCGAGATCGTGCTGCGCGGATCGGGAAAGTTCTCCTTCTTCCAGTCGAACTCACCGTTCCGGGTGTTCCAACCGGACGGCGTGAACTCGGTCCCGAGATAGATCAACGCGTCGCAGGGCAGCTTCTTCTCGCGGAACGTATCGGCGACGCGCATGACTTCTTCCGGGCCGGCGAGCGTGCGATGGGACTGCATGTAGCCGAAGCTCCAGAGCGGCGGTAGCTCGGCGAACCCGGTGATGCGGGCGTACTCTCGCATGATCGTCGCGGGATCGCGCGAGGCCACGACAAAGAGATCGATCGGCAGCGCATCGGCGAACGGCAGCAGCCGTCCCTCGGTTCCACTGAGATCGAACGAGCCCAGCGGATGATGGATGAACAGCCCCCAGCCGTCGGTGCCGACAAGCCACTGGATCGGCACGCGGCCGCCGTGCGTCCTCAGCTGATAGCCGCCCTGCCCATTGCGCATGCGGTCGATCGATCCGTTGCGATCGAACTGCGGTCCACCCTCTCCGAGCCCGAGCAACGGACCAGCAGGAAGACTGAAGGCGACACCCGGCTCTTCCGCGCTGAGCACGATCTTCTGGATGGCCTGCCCCTGCGCCGACGAGACGTGGATAGTTGGCGGATCCCCGGTGTAGCGGACGGAGAGATTGCCCGCCGCAATCGGTTGGAATCTCTCGCCACGCCGCCGCGTCACGCGTTTCCCTTCGGCTGCGGGCACGAGCGCGCCGTCGTTCAGGCCTCGTAAGCGGCCTGTTGGGTCCTTCGGACCATCTTGAGGGGGCACGCCGGTGTCTAAGATGGGGGCGACGGTGATCCGGACCATTGCCGGGCTGACCGCCGCGACCACGATCTCTACAGGAACCCCGGCGACACGGATGGGCGCCGCAAGAATGCCCCCTGGCCGCAAGGGGCCGCCCGCGAGGACCGGTGATGCCGCCTGCTGGCCGCGAATCACGCCCCCGCCGAGCATGGTCCCGGCACCGGCCACGACAAACTGTTTCAGCACGTCCCGGCGAGATGTGGATGACGGCATACCCGCCGATGCTAATGGAGGAGGCTCGTTTGGCGGTATCGCCTTTTTGAATGGAAAGCGCGCACCCGCGCTCGTGGCATAATGCCCGCCCAGCCTTGCCTCACCTGCCACCACTGCGGATTCGGGGTTCAGCGATGTTGAACGCGCACCTGCGGCGCGCCGGCGCGGCGGCCGCTCTTGTTCTGATTTCCTCCAGCGCATCCGCGCAAGGTACCGCCGACGACTATCGCCGGGCGATGACCCTGCGCGATCGATACCAGGGACTGGCGCTGAACGTGACCGATCAGACGCGCTGGGTCCAGAACACCAGCCGGTTCGTCTATCGAAGGACGGTCAAGGGCGGACACGAGTTCGTGATCGTCGACGCGGAGACCAGGGCGAAGTCGCCGGCGTTCGATCACGCGAAGCTCGCCGCAGCGCTCGGAACGGCGCTCGGGCGCAAAGTTCTGCCGCTGGAGCTTCCGTTCACGCAATTCAGCTTCGTCGACGGCCTGTCCACGATCGAGTTCACGATCGCCGAAGACCGAAGTGCGCCGCCGCGACCCGGGCCAGCGCCGGCCCCGCCCTGGCGATGCACGCTCGCCGACTACAAGTGCCACACGACCGCGCCCGCGGCCGGACGCGGACGGAACGGTCGAGGCAATGGCCTGGCGGGCCCGGTCCGGCCCACCTTCGACGTGAATGGCGCGGAGGCGGCGAAGTCGCCCGACGGCAAGCTCGAGGCGCTCGTCAACAACTTCAACATCGGCATCCGCGAGGTCGGGTCTCGCGCCGTCACGCTGCTCAGCACGGACGGTTCCGAGGGCAGCTACTACGATCCGGAATCGATCGCCTGGTCTCCGGACTCGAAGCGCATCGCCGCATACCGGATCAAGCCCGGGTTCCGCCGCTACGTGCACTACGTCGAGTCTTCGCCGGAGGATCAGCTGCAGCCGAAACATTCCACGCTGCAATACGCGAAGCCCGGCGACGTGCTGGACGTGGAAACGCCGGTCATCTTTCACGTCGACTCGAAAAAGCAGCTGCTCGTCGACAACGCCCTCTTCCCCAACCCGTACGATCTCTCGCGGCTCGAGTGGCACAAGGACGGGGCGACGGTGACGTTCGAGTACAACCAGCGCGGGCACCAGGTCTATCGGGTGATCACGATCGATGCCGACACCGGCACGGCGCGGGCGGTGATCACGGAGGCATCACCGACATTCTTCTCGTATTCGGGGAAGCGTTTCCGCCACGACGTCGACAGCGGCCGGGAAGTCATCTGGATGTCCGAGCGCGATGGCTGGAACCACCTGTACCTCTATGACGGCGCGACGGGCGCGCTGAAGACCCAGATCACCAAGGGGCCGTGGGTCGTGCGCGGCGTCGTCGAGGTCCAGGACAGGGCGCGGCAGATCTACTTTTTGGCGAGCGGGATGTACCCCGGGAAGGATCCCTACTTCGTCCACTTCTACCGCATCAACTTCGACGGCACCGGGCTCACCGCGCTCACGCGCGCGGACGCGAATCACACGATCGCGCTCTCGCCCGACGCGAAGCTCTACGTGGACACGTATTCGCGCGTAGACAGCGCGCCGGTGACCGAACTGCGCCGGTCCTCCGATGGGAGCCTCGTCCAGGAAATCGAGCGTGCCGAGATCGACGACCTCGTGAGGGCCGGCTGGACCCCGCCCGAGGTGTTCGTCGCCCATGGACGGGACGGCGTCACCGACATCTGGGGCGTGATCTTCCGGCCCACGAACTTCGATCCGTCGATGAAGTATCCGGTGCTCGAGAACATCTACGCCGGGCCGCAGGGCGCGTTCGTGCCGAAATCATTCGCCGCCTTCAATGCCATGCAGGCGCAGGCCGAGATCGGCTTCATCGTCGTGCAAATCGACGGCATGGGCACGAGCCACCGTTCGAAAGCCTTTCACGACGTCGCGTGGAAGAACCTCAAGGACGCGGGTTTTCCCGACCGTGTCCTCTGGCACAAGGCGGTCGCCGCCAGATATCCGTATTACGACATCACACGCGTCGGCCTCTACGGCACCTCCGCCGGCGCGCAGAACGCACTCGGGGGCCTGCTCTTCTTTCCGGACTTCTACAAGGCTGCGGTCGCCGCGTCGGGCTGCCACGACAACCGCATGGACAAGATCTGGTGGAACGAGCAGTGGATGGGATGGCCCATCGGGCCGCACTACACGGCATCGTCCAACGTGGAAAATGCCCATCTCCTGCAAGGTCGCGTGCTGCTCATCGTCGGCGAGATGGATCAGAATGTCGATCCGGCATCGACGTATCAGGTTGTGAATCAGCTGATCAAGCACAAGAAGGATTTCGAGCTGCTCGTCATCCCCGGCGCCGGCCACACGAACGGGGGGCCGTACGGCGAGCACAAGCGGTTCGACTTCTTCACGCGCCATTTCCTGAACACGATGCCGCCAGCGTGGAGCGCGCTGGAAGAGACGATGAAGAAAGAAATTGAGACAAACGGCGCGAACGGCCAGCGGGCCCCGATGGACAACGAACGCTGAGCGGCTGCGCCAGGCAGGTAATTTGCGCCTTCAGAGCGTGTGAATGGGTCCCTTGTGGCTTCCGGCTTTAGCCGGAAGTGTGCGGCGCGGGAACGAACGATCTTCCGCCTGAAGGCGGAAGCCACCAGCGCGAGGGGCAGCGAATAGCGGACAGCGGACAGCGGACACGAAGCATGAAAACCGTGAGATGGGGTGTGCTCGGTGTCGCGAAGATCGCGACGGTCAAGGTCGTCCCGGCGATGCAGCAGGGGCAGTTCTCCACCGTGACCGCGATCGCGTCGCGCGATCCGGAGAGAGCGCGGCAGGCGGCGCAAGCGCTCGGGATTGCGAAGTCGTATGGATCGTACGACGCATTGCTCGACGATCCGGACATCGATGCCGTCTACAACCCGCTTCCCAACCACCTGCACGTCCCGTGGAGCATACGCGCGGCCGAACGGGGCAAGCACGTGCTCTGCGAGAAGCCGATCGCGCTCAGCGCCGACGAGGCCCGTCAGCTGCTGGCCGTCCGCGATCGCACGGGCGTGAAGATGCAGGAAGCGTTCATGGTGCGAACGCACCCGCAGTGGCTGAAAGCGCGGGCGCTGGTGCGGGACGGGCACATCGGCGAGCTCCGCGGCATGCTCGGCGCGTTCAGCTACTTCAACGACGATCCCGCGAACATCCGCAACATGCCGGAGATCGGCGGCGGCGCGTTGATGGACGTCGGCTGCTACCTCGTGAACACGTCGCGGTTCATCTTCGACGGCGAACCGCGCCGCGTCGTCGCCGCCGTCGATCGCGATCCCGCGATGAGAACGGACCGGGTGACATCGCTCATCCTCGATTACGGCAGCGCCCACCTGGTGGGGACCTGCAGCACGCAGATGGTGCCGTATCAGCAGGTGCAGATCTTCGGCACGCGCGGACGGATCGAGATCCGCATCCCGTTCAACGCGCCGCCCGATCGTCCGTGCGAGGTTTTCCTGGACAGCGGCGCCGACCTGTTCGGCGGCGGCCAGACCCGCATCGAGGTCCCCGCCTGCAACCAGTACACGATTCAGGGTGATCTCTTCTCGCAGGCCATTCTCACGAACGGTGCCGTGCCGGAACCGCTCGAGGACGCCGTGCGCAACATGGAATGGATCGAGGCCGCGTTCCGATCGGCGGAAACCGGGGCGTGGGCCTCGCCTTGATGTTGATTCGGTCCGGACGCTGTCACGCTGCGATCAGATCACCAGAGCACGACAACGAGCAGGGACGAGGAGAGGGATCAAACTGGAAGCGCCTGGACGTTCACCCGCTGTCGATCAGGCGATTGAAGGCATCCGACGGCAAGTCGCTCAACGATGCCACCACGAGATCGGCCTCCAGGGCGAGCGTCCGGCTGACGCCGATGGACTTGATCCCGGCGCGGCGTGCGGCCTCGACACCCACGGCTGCGTCCTCGACCACGACGCAGCGCCCGGGCGGGAGGCCGAGCTTCGCAGCGGCGGCAAGAAAGACCTGCGGATCCGGCTTGCCGGCGGTGACATCTTCCGCGCCGACCACCGCGTCGATCGCCTCACGCACGCCGAGCGCTTCCAGCATCGCCTCGACGTTCTGCCGCGGCGCTGACGACGCGATCGCCTGGCGCCAGCCTCCCGCGCGCAGCCGGGCAACCCAGTCGGCGGCGCCGGGCAGCGGGGTCAGGCCGCGCTCGCGGGCGAGCCGGCGGTATTCGGCCTCTTTCGCGTCGCCAATCTCAAGCATGCGTTCCGCCGGCGTATCGGCGCCCAGCCAGCCCGGCAGGATGCGGTCGTTCTTCTGGCCGAAGCTGTCGAGAAACTGCTGGTATGTGATGTCGAACCCCGCCCCCGCGAGCGTGTCCCGCCACGACAGCCAGTGGAGCTCTGCCGAGTCCACCAGCGTGCCGTCCAGGTCCCACAATACGCCTCCGGGCGTAGCGGTCACGCGCCCCTCTATGCTGCTGGTCGCTTGCAGGTTGTCTTGTCAGTTTTCAGTTGCCAGTTGCCAGTGTCCAGTTTCAAGTTCCTTTTGGTATTCAGTTGCCAGTCACCGGCCGCGACCAGACGGTGTGATATCCACGAGCCATTGTCCATGAAATCCGAGTGGTGATCCGCAATCAAGACTGGAAACGGGAAACCACTAGAAGCTGGCAACTGAACACTGGCAACAGGTGACTGACTAATACGCCACCCGCAGCAGCGACACCCCCTGCCTCGGCAGGGCGAAATTGAACCGGAGCTCTCCCCGCTCGACGCGCACGCGCCGGGGAGGTTCGAGCGTGGCGAGCTGGCCGGCGCGCTCCAGCGTGGCGTACTCCTTGACGGTCGGCCAGCGCGGCGAGCCCATGTTCTTCCAGGCTTCGTAGGCGTTGCTCCGCTCCCGGTCGACGCGGTAGTGGGTGACCGTCGGCCGTCCGCCGTCCACGCCCGCGATCACCACCTCCACGTTCGCGTCGGGCGCAGCCACGTCATCGTCGTGATAGTTCCAGACGACGATCGCCAGGTCTTTTCCCGAACGCGTGGCCAGCGCGTAGATGTCGGGCTCCCCACGCACGCCGGCGTCGCGGATCGCCTCGACCGATCCGGCGCTCGTGCTGCGGACGCGTACGCGGTTGCCCTTCAGCATGCCCATCATGCGAAAGACGTTCAGGACGGGCTTGTCGATGCCGTTGGTGGCGAGGTCACGAAAGCCGGCGAAGTACGGCTGGTTCTCGAACTCGAACGCCCAGGTGACCGAGCCGAGCAGGTTCACGCCGTGCAGATCGGCAAGCTCGAAGGTTCGAGCCAGCTGCGCCGCCGTGTAGCTCGAATACATCGTGCCGTTGCGATAGGCGTTTTCGGGATTCGTGGCCATCGAGCACGCGGCGCAGCCTTCGGGATCGGACTCGCCGATCACGATCGGTAGCCCCTTCAACTCCGGGAACGATGCCACGATCTGAAAGCCATTCGAGATGGCCCGCAGCTGGTTGCTGATGGCCATGCGGACGTGCCCGTCGACCACGCGCGGCGCCCCCTTGGCATGGAAGGCGATGAAGTCGAGCGGCGACCCGATCTTGCCGGTCGCATGGTTCGTGCCGCGGAGACAGTGCTCGAGGAAATCGCGGAACAGCTGCTGCGTGCGCGCGCTGAGCGGCCCGGTCACGTGCGGCCCGCCGATCCGCGCGCTCGGCAGGGCGCGTTTGAGCCCGTCGGCCGCGTAGTCGTAGAGCTTCCGGAACTCCTCGGGCGTACCGCTCCAGTAACCGATGTCGGGTTCGTTCCACACTTCCCAGTACCAGCTCTCGACCTCCTCACGCCCGTAACGTTCGACCGCGTGCCTGCCCCACTGATAAATCAGCTCGCGCCATTTGTCGTAATCCCTGGGCGGATAGGTCCATCCCGTATAGATCCGGTTGTAAGGCGCCCCCGGCACCCAGTCGTGCCTGTACGGCTGCGGCCTGGTCGACAACGCCTCGGGCATGAACCCGATCTCGACGAGCGGTTTCATCTTGCGCTCGATGTAGGTGTCGATGATGCGATCGACGATCGTCCAGTCGTACACAGGACGGCCGTCGGCGTCTTCGGTGTAGACGTTGGTCGATCCCCACTTCAGGGCGGGCGTGCCGTCGCCCGTCGTAAGCAGGTTGTGCGTGCGCACGTAAACCGGCACCGGGCTGAGCGCCGCAAGCTCCGACAACAGCTTCTTGCCGTCCTTCATGTAGGTATAATTCGGCTCGTCGTAGCCGAACCACGCCCACATATGGCGCATGGGTCCGATGCGATCAGTGGCGTTCACGGCAATCTGGACCAGCCTTGCGTCGGACGGCGTGGCGGCCTCCTGCAGCCGCGGAAGGGCGGTCACGCCGGCCGCGATGACGAGAACGATGAGGCAGGCCGCTGCCAAGCGACACATGAAAGGGCTGATCCAGGGATTCATCTCGAGCGAAATTCTAGCGAGGCTGCGCCTCAGAACAAAGAGGCTCGTACACGCCTCGTGATAACGCCGGACTCCACTACTTCGTCACGCCAAAGGAGAACACGGTCCTCGATCGATAGGTTTCTCCCGGCCTGAGCGTCGTACTCGGGAAGGCTGGCTTGTTCGGCGAATCGGGAAAATGCTGCGTCTCGAGGCACAGCCCGTTGCGACGGTGGTAGACGGCGCCCCCCTTGCCCTTCAGCGTGCCATCCAGAAAGTTCCCGGTATAGAACTGCACTCCGGGTTCGGTTGTGGCCACGTCGAGCGTGCGTCCGCTCTTCGGGTCGACCACGCGCGCCGCCGGCTGCAGTCCCTCGCCCTTCCGGTTCAGGACGAAGTTGTGATCGTAGCCGCCGCCCATCTTGATCTGCGGGTGGGTCTCACCGATGCGCGCACCGACCGCTGTCGGCTTCCGGAAATCGAACGGCGTGCCCTGCACCGCCGCGAGCTCGCCGGTCGGTATCAGCGTCGCATCCACGGGCGTGAATCGATCGGCGTGAATCGTCACGAGATGGCCCAGGATGTCGCCGGAATCGTGCCCCGAGAGGTTGAAGTACGAGTGCTGTGTCAGGTTGATCGGAGTGGCCTTGTCCGTTGTCGCCTCGTAGTCGAGTGATAACTCGTTCGCGTCCGACAGCGTGTAAGTCACACGCGCCCTGACCGTGCCCGGATACCCTTCCTCCCCGTCCGGACTCGTACGGGTGAAGGCCACGCCGACGCCGTCGGGGGGCACCGCCGCGTCCCACACGTAGCGGTCGAAGCCGCGTATGCCGCCGTGCAGATGATTGGGGCCGTTGTTGGCCGCCAGCTTGTACGTGTGGCCCTCGAGCGTGAACTGCGCGTTGCCAATGCGGTTGCCGTACCGCCCGACGATCGCGCCGAAGTACGGATGGCGCGGCAGGTACTGCTCGAGGCCGTCGAAGCCGAGGACGATGTCGGCGAACGTGCCGTTGCGGTCGGGCACTCGGAGCGAGGTGATGATCCCGCCATACGTCAGGGCCCGGACCTGCACGCCGTTCTTGTTGGTCAGCGTGAAGATTTCGACCTGGACACCGTCCGCTGTCTTGCCGAAGGGCTCACGCGTCACCCCCGGCTTCCCGGCCTGCGCCTGCCCTGCGCCCGCAAGCACCTGCGCGATGACCACCACCGCCATCACGATCAACGTCCACCGCAGCATCATGCGGCATAGGTTATCACTCGACACTCGACACTCGACACTCGACACTCGTCACTCGGGACTCGGGGCTCGGGTTTCGGGATTCGGGGCCTCGCCCGCCGTAACGACCGCTGTTCAGGGCGAAGGGGGGTCGGGGGCGCAGGGCCTTGCCCGCCGCAGCGACCGCTGTTCAGCGCGAAGGTAGAGGCTATCAGGAGGTCAGTGCTTTCGCCGGTCGGCAGTCCTTCGCGCCATCTCGCTGACGATGGCGATCAGCTGTTGCGCGTCGATCGGCTTGGGCAGGTAGCGGTTGTATCCGGCGCCGAGCGCGCGATCGCGGTCTTCGATCCTCGCGTAGGCGGTCACTGCGAGCGCGCAGACGCCGGCGACGAGCGGGTCGCCGCTGGCGCGGATGCGGCGGATCAGTTCGTAGCCGTCCATGTCCGGCATGCCGATATCGCTGACGAGGACGTCGATCATTTCCTGCGGCAGGCGCCTGAGCGCCTCCTCCGCCGTGCCGGCAACGACCACGGCGGCGCCGGCGCGCTGCAGCAGGCGGCAGAGCAGGTCGCGCGCGTCGGGATCGTCCTCGACGATCATCAGGCGAATGCCGAGCAGTGGCAGATGGACCTCGGGCGCGCCGGCGTCGGCCGCTTCGCGCGCGTGACGCCGGCGATCCGCGGGTGAGACGGCGAGGCCCCCGGGACCGGTCGGGAGGATCACCTGGAAGCGTGAGCCTTTTCCGGCGCCCGCGCTCGAGACGTGGACGTCTCCGCCGTGCAGCTCGACGAGGTGCTTCACGATCGATAGCCCGAGGCCCACGCCGCCGTGCCGGCGCGTGCTCGAGGCGTCCTGCTGGCTGAACGGCTCGAAGATATGCGGCAGGAAATTCGGATCGATCCCGACGCCGGTATCGGCAACCGTCACCGCCACGCCCACGGCGGTCGCGTCGACAGTGACCGCGACCGATCCGCCGCGCGGCGTGAACTTCATGGCGTTGCTGAGCAGGTTCCAGAGGACCTGCTGCAGCCTTCCGGCGTCGCCAAGCACCTGCACGTCACGAAGCGTCGAGGTCAGGGTCAGCTCGACGCCGTGAGCCAGGGCGGTGGGCTGAATCGATTCGACCGCCGTGTTGACGACGCGCACGAGATCGATCGGATGCATGTCGATGCGGATGCGGCCCGAGACGACGCGGCTCATGTCGAGCAGATCGTCGATGAGCTGCGCCTGCGCCCTGGCATTGCGGTCGATCGTGTCGATCGCCCGTGCCGTCTCGTCGGGCCGCATATCGCGCCGGCGCAGGAGCTGCGACCAGCCAAGGATGGCGGTGAGCGGGGTCCGCAGCTCGTGGCTGAGCGTGGCGAGGAACTCGTCCTTCATCCGCCCGACGCGCTCGGCCTCCTCGCGCGCCGCACGCTCCGCCTCGAGCAGACGCGCGTTGCGCTCGTCGGCGAGCTTCTCGTCGGTGATATCGACGTGAATGCCGATGGCGCGGACGGCCCGCTGCTCGGGCGTGCTCGAATCGAAGATCGCTCTGCCGCGCACGCGCACCCAGCGCAGGGCGCCATCCTCGCGCAGGATGCGATGCTCCAGGTCCAGCGTGTCTGGTGCGTCCGGATCCAGCGTGGCGCGCACCACGCGCATGACGCGCTCGCGATCGTCGGGATGAAAATGCGCTTCCAGGTCCGCGAGCGTGACAGCCGTGCCTGGCGCCCAGCCGTGGATCGCCAGGCCCACGTCGTTCATCAGCACGGCGCCGGTCCGGAAATCCAGCTCGAAGGTGCCAAGCTGCGCGATCCGGGCCGCCTGCTGCAGCCGTTCCTCGCTCTCGCGCCGCGCCAGCCCGGCGAGCGCCCGGGCATGCGCCGCGGCGATCTGATTGCTCAACGCCTGCAGGAACTCCAGCGCATCTGCATCGAGGTCGCCGTGCCGCCGGCTGCCGAACGCCGCGACCCCGAGCAGTGCGCCTCCGGCGACGAGCGGAAATTCGGCCGACGCGCGATCACCCAGCGATCTCGCCACCGGGGTCACTGCGCCGCACACGGCCGGCC
>JBOGIX010000498.1:0-3902 GCA_050744685.1 Vicinamibacterales bacterium
ATCGTACGACGCGGCGACTCCACCTCTTCGCTCATCCTTCCGAACTCCCACCAGCCGCCGAATGCGAAGAACGCGGCGATCACCGATGCGGCGAGCGCGTCCATTCCGATCGCCGGCGCACTCGAGAGCAGCTCGGCCGAACCAGCGCCGCCGGCGCGCGTCAGCGCGACGGCAACCAGCACGCCCACGACGGCGAGCTTGGCCGTGGCGGTCCAGCGGAGGATCGTGGCGCTCGCGCGGAGCCCCGCAAGCGTCAGCAAGCCGAAGCCGATCAGCGCGGCGATTGCAACGCCGCGCCCTGCCGACGCGGGGCCGCCGGCGGCGGCGATCAGGTATTGCGACAGGCCGATGGCGAGCGCAGCGGTGATGCCGGGATCGGTGACGAGCAGCGCCATCCAGCCGGAGACGAACGCGGTGCGGGCGCCGAACGCTTCACGAAGAAACACGTATCCGCCGCCGGCCTTCGGATAGCGTGTGGTCAGCTCGGCGTAGCAGAGCGCACCGGCGATGCTCAGCCCGCCCATCACCGCCCAGATCGCCAGCGCTGCGCGCGTGCTGCCGACGCTCCGCATCATCGTCGCGGGCGTCAGGAAGATCCCCACACCCACGACCTGCGTGACGACCATCGACGTCGCCGCCCAGGTGGTGAGGCGGCGCTTCGAGAGTGGCGGCGTGGGATGCGCGCGGGACACGCCGCCCTCAGAACGTGATACGTACGCCGAGTTGTACGGCACGAGGGCCGCCGGATCCGAACACGCCGCCGGCGGTCGTGACGGCGCGGCCGAACCCGCCCGATCGGAGGAATCCGGCGTCCGACGCATCGTCCGAGTCGCGTACGAGCACGTTCGAGTACCCGGAATAGTTCACGTTGCTGATACCGAGAATGTTGGTGACGTTGAAGACGTTGAACAGCTCGAGCATCGGTTCCACCCGCACGCTGGCGCCGATCGCGAAGGGACGCGAGACGCGCAGGTCGAGCGAGTTGAAGCTGTCGGAAAACCGTGCATCGTCAGAGACGAGCGGCAAGGGCACGCCGCCGATGCCGCCGCGCGCGTTCAGGTCGGTGATGAACGCGTTCAGCTCCGCTGCCTCCCGAAACAGTCGGCCGCCGGCATTGCGCTGCAGGATCGGCACCCGGCTCTGGCCGTCGGGCATCATGATGTCCATCGGCACGCCGGACGACACCGTCAGCAATCCAGAAAGGGTGACCATGCCGGGCAGCCGCGCAGCTCCGGAAAGGACCAACCTGTGCCGGCGATCGTTCGGTGTCGGGCCGAACTCGCGGCGGAGGTCGGCGGGATCGACCGGCCCGTTGAGGAACGGGATCTGATCGTCGTTCGCGTAGTTGAACGCCTTGGCCAGCGTGTACGCCACGCGCAGGCTGTGGCCGCCTCCGATCTGACGGTCGACTGACACCAGCAGCGCGTCGTATTTCGTCCGTGCGCTCGACTCGATATTCACCACGCGATCGGGTCCGCCGACCACCGGATTGAAGACGTCGCCAACCGTGCGCCCGATCAGGAAGTGCGTGCCCTGGTTGTGGACGAAGTCGACGCGGGCGCGCGTGCCGAGCACGTCGCGTTCCAGGCCGAGATGGAATTCGTGCACCATCGGGTTCTGGAGACGTGGATCGATGATGTTGATGCCCGATGCGCCCGCTCCCGGAAGAATGAAGCCGCTGAACGGATTCGACAGCGTTGGCGCGAACGGCGGCAGCCGCCCGGTCGCGGGGTCGAGGAAGAAGACGTTGCCGGCGCGCACCTCGATTGGCAGCGCACGGCCATCGAGCCCGCGCTCGAGCGACTGGATCTGGAGCACCACCCGGTCGTAGTACACGCCGTAGCCGCCGCGCACCAGCAGGTCGTCGTCGTTCGCCGGCGTCCAGGCGAAGCCGATGCGCGGAGCAAGATTGTTGATGTCGCGCCGCCGCTCGCCCGTGACGAACGGCAGGACGATCGGGTTCAGCTCGCCGGCGCGCCCCTGGTTGTTGACCTCGGTATCGAGCTCGTAACGCAGGCCGAGGTTCAGCTGCAGCCGGTCCGAGACGCTCCAGTCGTCCTGCACGAATGCCGCAACGTGCGTGTTGTCCGAGTCGGGCAGGACCAGCGCGTGATCGGGCTTGCCGCTGCGCAGCGTCACCGCGAAGAGCAGGTCGTTGTCGTCGATGCGGCCGTCGCCCGTATGGTCGAAATTCGGAAAATCCTGGACCAGCTCGACCCGTCCCTGCTGGAAGACGCCAAGCCGGAACTCGGCGTCGACCCGCTGCAGCTCGCCGCCGAAGCGAATGTGGTGCGGTCCCCGCACGAGCGCGGCGCTGTCGGCGACCTGCCATCGCGTCTGCGACGTGCCCTGCGGCATACGGAACGACGCGCCGTCCTGCAGGCTCGGAAAGGTGAGCTGCGGCGCCGTCGCCACGGGCGCGGTGTCGTTGAGGAACGTGCTCACGCTGACGCTCAGGTTGTTCACGAACGTGGACGAGGGCGTGCGGGTCCACGATCCGAGCACGCTGTTGTAGCGGTTGAGCGCCTCCTGCCGCTGCGTCGCCGATCCGATGGCGCGCTCCACGGCGCTCGCGGCCGTGTCGTTCGCCCATTCGCCGGCATACCGCACCATGAATCTGTTGGTGCTGCCGCCGCCGTCGAGCCGCAACGACCAGAGCGTGTCCTCGAGCGGCGCGGGCGCGAAGCTGCGGGTGATGGTCCGGGTTGCGACGTTGCGCGTGCCGACGAGCACAGCTCCGTCCTGATGCCGATATTCGAGAGCGCCGAACCAGAACAGGCGGTCGCGCCGGAGCGGCCCGCCGAGCGCGCCCGAGAGCTGCTGCCGTCCGAACGGCGGCGTGCCGGCTGAATCGTCGAACGTCGCGGGCAGCGCCTGCCACGCATCGTCGCGCAGGAACAACGCTCCGGTCCCTCGATACAGGTTCGAACCGGATCGCGTGACCACGTTGATCACCGACGAGGCGGAGCGCCCGAGGTCTGCGCCGAAGCGGTTGGTCGCGATCTGGAACTCCTGGACGGCGTCGATCGGCAGGTTCAGCAACGGCCCGCCGACGACATCATCGTTGTTGTCCTGGCCGTCGATCGTGATGTTGCCGCCGCGTCCCATCTGTCCCGCCGAGGCGATGAGCACGCTGTTGGTCTTGGTCGGGTCGAACACCGGCGTGGGGTTGTTGCCCGGCACGAGCAGCGCGAGCTCGAGGAAGTTGCGGCCGTTCAGCGGCAGCGTTTCGATCGCCGCTGCCTGCAGGACCCCGTCAACGGCCGCGGTCACGACGCGTGCGGAGTCGTCCACGGTGATGGTTTCCTGCACGGTCTGGAGCGACAGGCGAACGTCGAGATACCGGTCCCTTCCAACTTGCAGGGTGAGGGAAGCAAGCCGCCAGGCGGCGAAGCCGGGAACCTCCACATCGACCGAATAGGCGCCCGGCGGCAGCATCGGCGCGGTGAAGTGACCTTCGGCGTTCGTGGTGACCGTCCACACTGCCGCAGTGGCGACGCTGCGCACGGTGACCACCGCGCCCGAAACGGGAGCCTCCTGGGGATCGGACACGCGGCCGGTGAGCGCGGCCACTGCCGGCTGCGCCAGGGTGAGCGTCGGACAGGAGAGCAGGGCGACGGCTGCCAGCGCAGCCGGTGCAAGAGAGCGGTAACCGCACGTAATCACGGGCTGATTGTCCTCGGATGCGTCGGGTGAAACCGTCCGACTCTATGCGAGGGCACGCGAGGCGGCAATAACCTGGATGCACTAGCTGGCAGCTTCCAGCTTCCAGCTGCCAGCTAGCTTCCGCTTCCAGCTTTGCGCGGGCCCTGCGAGCTGAAAGCCGGAAGCGGGAAGCTGGAAGCGGGAAGCTGGAAGCTGGATCACCCCTCCGCCCGCAGCGCCGTGACCGGGTCGACACG
>JBOGIX010000499.1:0-3265 GCA_050744685.1 Vicinamibacterales bacterium
GATCTGCACCGGAGGGTTCCAGACGGCCTCGCTCATCGCCGCGGCGATCGATCGCGGCGACGGCGACATGGTGTCGATCGCGCGGCCGCTCATCGCCAACAACGATCTCGTCGAGATCTTCCGGCGCGGGCAGGACCGCGCCGATCGCCCATGCACCTACTGCAACAAGTGCCTGGCCAACGTAATCGAGCATCCGCTCGGGTGCTACGACGAGACGCGCTATCCGTCGCGCGACGCGATGCTCGCGGAAGTGATGTCGGTCTTCAGCCCTGAACCATTCACGGACGCCGTCCCGCGCGGCCTCGACCGGGCGGCCGCTGCGCAGTCGGCGATGGCGCGCGGAGTCGGCGACCTGTTCGGCGATCGAGAGTGGTTCGAGCGGCCGCGGCTCTTCGCGATGGCGGAGCTCGTCGACATCCGCAACACGCTGCGCGAGAAGAACCTGCACGATACCGAGGAGCCGCCCTACGTGAAGCAGGAGGTCCCCGCGAACCTCGATCCGGCGATCCGCGGAGCGCGATCGACCGATGGCACCAACAACGATCTCGCCTACCCGCGGATGGGAGCGGCGGGCTGCCGCTTCGCCCGCAACGTGCCCCTCGAGCACACGTTCCCCGACACCGCCAACCTGCTGGTGCCGAACCCGCGCATCGTGAGCCGCGAGCTGATGACCCGCCACGAGTTCCAGCCGGCCACCATCCTCAACCTGATGGCCGCATCGTGGATCCAGTTCATGGTGCACGACTGGTTCGTGCACGAGAACTCGCAGACGGACCATTTCGACATCCCGACCGCCCAGGGCGACGACTGGGGTCAGCCGAGCATCAGGGTCGGCAAGACCGTCCCGTATGCGCCCCCTGCGGGCTCGACGCGGCCTCCGACGTACGCGAACCTGAACAGCCACTGGTGGGACGCGTCGCATATCTACGGCTGCGACGCGGAGATGGCGAAGAAGCTCCGCGCGCACGTGGGCGGCAAGCTGCGCATCGAACCAACGGGGCTCCTCCCCGTCGATCCCGAGACCGGCGTGCACTTCGGCGGATTCACCGACAACTGGTGGATCGGCCTCGCCATGCTGCACACGCTCTTCGTGCTCGAGCACAACTACATCTGCGATCTCCTTGCCGACCAGCACCACGACTGGGACGACGAGCAGCTGTATCGCAAGGCCAAGCTGATCAACTCGGCGGTCATGGCCAAGATCCACACCATCGAGTGGACGCCGGCCATCCTCCCGCACCCGATCACCAAACTCGCGCTCAACGTGAACTGGTCGGGGCTGCTCGGCGACGATCGTGAGGAGTTCCTGCGCTTCCTCAACGACAACGAGCTGCTCCGGGGCATCGTCGGCTCGCCGGCCGATCACCACGGCGCGCCGTACGCGCTCACCGAGGAATTCGTCTCGGTCTACCGCATGCACCCGCTGATGCCGGACGACTACGCGTTCCATTCGGCAGTCACCGGGCGGCTGCTCGAGAACCGCAACCTGATCGAGATCTCCGGCAACCGGACGCCCGCCATTGCCGAACGCCTGACGATGCCGGACCTGTTCTATTCGTTCGGCACCTGCCATCCCGGCGCCGTCACGCTCAACAACTACCCGCGCCATCTCCAGAACCTGACGCGCGACAACGGCGACCGCCTCGATCTCGCGGCGGTCGACATCCTGCGCGACCGCGAGCGGGGCGTGCCGCGCTACAACGAGTTCCGCCGCCTGTTCCACAAGCAACCGGTGAAGTCCTTCGACGAGCTGACCGAGAAGCCGGAGCTGCGCAAGAAGCTGAAGGAGGTCTATGGCGAGCTCGACAAGGTCGATCTCATGACCGGGCTCTACGCCGAGCCGCTGCCCGAAGGCTTCGGCTTCAGCGACACGGCCTTCCGGGTCTTCATCCTGATGGCGTCGCGCCGGTTGAAGAGCGATCGGTTCTTCACCGACGATTTCCGGCCGGAGATCTACACCGAGTTCGGGATCGACTACGTCAAGAAGAACACGATGCTGCACATCCTGCGGCGGCACTACCCCCAGCTCTCGCCGGCGCTCGAGGGAGTGGAGAACGCGTTCGCGCCGTGGAAGAAAATCGAGGCGCCCGCACCCGCGTGAGGGCGTGAGGAACAAGACGATGGCCAGATCACGACCCGCCCTCGCCATCGGCGCTGCCGTCCTGGCTGCACTGCTCGCAGTGTCGGCCAGGACCACGGCTCTCGGTCAGAACGGCGACGGTACCTTCCCCGACATCGTCGATCACTTCAAGTACGGCTCGATCGGCACCGAAGAAGGCGTCGGCCTGCCGTACTGGATCTGGCGCGTGCTGCCGACGGTCTTCGCCGACAAGCTGCCGAACCGCCCCGGAGACGGCTACGAGCGGATCGGGTTCATGTCGGATGGGGCCAGCCACGGCCGCCCGATCGGCACGACCTACAAGGAGGATCGCGTTCCGCTCGTCGGCCTCAACTGCGCGACCTGCCACGTCGGATCGATCCGCTACGCGCCGGGCGAGCCGCGCAAGATCGTCGTCGGCATGCCTGCCAACCAGATGGATCTCCAGGCTTACGCACGGTTCCTCACCGCCTGCGCCAGCGATCCCCGCTTCAACGCGTCGACGCTGCTCGAGGCCATCCAGAAGGTGAACCCCGAGTTCGGGTTCTTCAAGCGGCTGCTCTACCGCTGGTTCGTGATCGGCCGCACGCGGGACGGCATCCTCGAACGCGCGAAACAGAACGCCTGGTTCGACGTCCGCCCGCCGCAGGGCCCGGGCCGGGTCGACACGTTCAATCCTTACAAGGCGCTCCTGAAGATGGACGTCATGACGGACAAGACCGTCGGCACCGTCGATCTGCCGTCGCTCTGGAACCAGCGTCCGCGCGAGGGCCTGTGGCTGCACTGGGATGGCAACAACAACTCGGTCGAGGAGCGGAACAAGAGCGCCGCCATCGGCGCCGGCGCCACCCCCGACTCGATGGACCTCGCCGCGATGAAGCGCATCGAGGACTGGATCCTCGACCTCAAGGCGCCGCCGTTCCCCGCCGATCGCATCGACACCGCCCTCGCCGAGAAGGGCAGCGCCGTCTACAAGGCCGAGTGCGCCAGCTGCCACGACTTCGGCGCCGAGCGCATCGGCCAGGTCACGCCGATCGCCGAGATCGGCACCGATCGTGAACGCCTCGACTCGTTCACCGCAGAGCTCGCCAGGGGCATGAACACCATCGGCGAAGGCAAGCCCTGGCGCTTCTCGCACTTCCGCAAGACCGAGGGTTACGCCAACAT
>JBOGIX010000500.1:0-11340 GCA_050744685.1 Vicinamibacterales bacterium
TGGGTCAGCGACCTCCTGCCGCACACGGCGAAGATCGTGGACGACATCACCGTCATCCGGACGATCCAGACGGATGCGATCAATCACGACCCGGCAATCACGTTCATTCAGACGGGCTTTCAGCAGCCGGGGCGGCCGAGCATGGGCGCCTGGCTCAGTTACGGGCTGGGCAGCGAGAACCAGAACCTGCCGGCGTTTGTCGTCCTGCTGTCGCAGGCACACGCGATCAACACGGACCAGCCGTTGTTCTCGCGGCTGTGGGCGAGCGGGTTCCTGCCTTCGAGCTACCAGGGCGTACGGTTTCGAACGGGCAACGCCCCGGTGCTCTATCTCGAGGATCCTCCCGGCATCGACAAGTCGACGCGCCGGCAGATGCTCGACGCCGTGGCCAGGCTGAACACGCTGCGGCACGAAGCGTATGGCGATCCGGAGATCGAGACGCGCATCGCTCAGTACGAGATGGCCTACCGGATGCAGACCTCGGTGCCGGAGCTGATGGACCTGTCGAAGGAGCCCGATTCGGTCTTCGAGATGTACGGCCCGGAGTCGCGCAAGCCGGGCACGTACGCGGCCAACTGCCTGCTCGCGCGCAGGCTGGCGGAGCGCAACGTCCGGTTCATCCAGCTGTATCACCGCGGCTGGGATCAGCATAAGGATCTGCCGCGCGACCTCGAGCTGCAGTGCCGGGGCACCGATCAGCCGTCCGCGGCGCTCATCACCGATCTGAAACAGCGGGGCCTGCTCGACGACACCCTGGTCGTCTGGGGCGGAGAATTCGGGCGCACGGTCTTCAGTCAGGGGAAGCTGACCGAGTTGAACTACGGGCGCGACCATCATCCGCGCAACTTCTGCATGTGGGTGGCCGGCGGCGGCGTGAAGTGCGGGTCCGTGCTCGGGGAAACGGACGACTTTAGCTACAACATCGCGTCGGATCCGGTGTCAGTCTACGACCTGCAGGCGACGATCCTGCACCTGCTGGGGATCGATCACAAGAAGCTGACGTACAAGTTCCAGGGCCGCGATTTCCGCCTGACCGACGTGCACGGGGAAGTCGTGAACAAATTGCTTGCATGATCTTGGAATCGGTACTCGGGGCTCGGTACTCGGGCCTCGGTACTCGGGGCGGGTGAGCTACAGATCACTGGAAACCGGGGACTGGCAACTGGAGACTGAGGCCGCAAGAGGGACGACCGATATCCCGCCCGCCGCCGGTCCGCCTGTTCCCCGCTCGTTCGCCGAGTACCTGCGCTCGTTCGGCCCCGGCATCGTCATCGTCCTCACCTGGCTCGGTGCCGGCGATGTTGTTGACATGGGGACCGCCGGCGCCAACTACGGCTATGCGCTGCTCTGGATCTTCGTTGTCGCCGTCCTGTTCCGCTTCCTCTTTGTTTCGCTGATCGCCCGCTACCACCTGTGCAACCAGCACGGCGAAGGGGTGCTGGATGGACTCGTCCGCCTGCACCGGGCCTACGCGCCGGTGCTGTTCCTCGCGGCCGTGGTCATGAGCCATGTGTATGGCTCGTACATGACGCGCGGCATCGGCGAGGTGTGCCGCAACGTCTTTGGCTTCGGCGCGATCTGGCAATGGGCCGCCGCGTGCAACGGCGTGGCGTTCTACCTGGTGTTCCGACCGAGCTTCCGCGCCCTGGAGCTCGTGTTCTTCTTCTTCCTGGCGGTGCTGTCCGTCTCGTTTCTCGGTTCCGCGCTGTGGGTCGGATTCGATCCGGGCGACGTGGCGCGCGGGCTCGTGCGCCTGGAGATGCCTGGCCGGCACGGCGCCTACGATCCGTGGCACGTGGCGCTGGCAATGATCGGCGCCGTCGGCGGCTCGCTGATGAACCTCGTTTATCCTTACTTCCTGGATGCCAAGGGCTGGCGTGCGCCCGAGTACCGCCGCGTGCAGCTCTACGATCTGCTGCTTGGCATCGCCGCGATGCTGCTGCTGAACCTGGCGGTCTGGGTCCTCGGCGCGGAGCTGCTGTTTCCCGACCGGCAGATCCAGCACCTCGACGATCTGCCGAACCTCCTGAGCTCGGTGCTCGGCGAACCCGGCCGCGTGCTGTTCTACGCGGGAATCTTTTCCGCCATCTACACGTCGATCATCGGCCACGCCGCCGGCCTCGGATGCCTCGGCACGCACGCCTGGCTGCGCTGGCGCACCGCATCGGGCCCGATTGCCACGGACTTCCCTCGACATCCGTGCTACCGCTGGATCGCGTTCGTGTGCCTCGTGACCCCGCTGATCTGGACGATGCCCGGGATGCCTGGATTCGTCGCGCTGACGCTGGCCGCCAACAGTGCGCAGGTGATCCTGCTCCCGCTACTGGCGGGCGGCTTGTGGTGGATCACGGCCGACGCGCGGCTGATCGGCCGCGAGCATCGCAACCGCTGGTGGGAAAACGTCCTGATGGCGGTCCTCTTCTCGCTGGCGCTGTATTTCGCCTTCCGCGCGGTAGTCAACCTTGGCCAATCAATGGCCAGTGTCCAGTCCCCGATTTCCAGTGTTTCTTTCGGGTAGCCAGTTTTCAGTCACCAGGTTTCCGTTTCCTCTAAACAATCACCCGCTTTTCGGTAGCGCCTCATCCGATAATCTGTTGAGACCGCAACCGAGCGCGTACGCGTGTCGTCCAAGATCCACTGATTCGAGGAGACAACCAGGTGAAGACCAGGATTTTATTCGTGACGTTCGTTCTGATGGCGTGCAGCGCTCCGGCGCAGCAGGGGGGTGTCGAGCCGCGTCCGCCCAATGCGCAGGGACAGAAACCGGCCCTGCCCGGGCAAACACGCGCGCCGGAGAGCAAGTCGAACGTCGCGTTCGACGTGGTTACGGTGGCCGAGGGGCTCGTGCACCCGTGGGGCATGGCGTTCCTGCCGGGCGGGCGGATGCTCGTCACCGAGAAACCGGGGCGCATGCGGATCGTCGGCAGCGACGGCACGCTGTCGGAACCGCTCGGCGGGCTGCCGCCGGTCGACGCGCGCGGCCAGGGGGGACTGCTCGACGTCGCGCTCGACCCCGGTTTCGCGACCAACCGGCTGATCTACTGGAGCTACGCCGAGCCGCGCGAGGGTGGCGTCAACAACAGCGCGGTCGCGCGCGGCCGCCTCGTCGACGAAGGGGCGCCACGCGTCGAGAACGTCCAGGTCATCTTTCATCAGGTGCCGTCGCTCGATTCGACGCTGCACTTCGGCGGACGCCTTGTCTTCGGCCGCGACGGGTCTTTGTTCGTCACGTTGGGCGACCGATCGATCACGGAAGGACGCATGCAGGCCCAGCGCCTCGACGGCCTGCTCGGCAAGATCGTGCGGCTCAATCCCGACGGCTCCGTGCCCAAGGACAATCCCTTCGCTGGCGAGGAGGGCATGCGTCCGGAGATCTGGTCGATCGGCCACCGCAACGTGCAGGCCGCGACGCTGCACCCCTCGACCGGCGAGCTGTGGGAAGTGGAACACGGCACCCGGGGGGGCGACGAGATCAACATCGCGCGCCGTGGCAAGGACTACGGCTGGCCAACGATCGCCTACGGCATCGAATACAAGGGGAACCCGATTACCGGCGACATCACTGCGAAGGAAGGCATGGAGCAGCCGCTCTATTACTGGGATCCGGTGATCGCGCCGAGCGGGATGGTGTTCTACACCGGCGCACTGTTTCCCGCCTGGAAGGGAAACCTCTTCATCGGCGGCCTCGCGAGCATGAACCTCGTGCGCCTCGTCGTCGAGGGGGAGAAGGTCGTCGGAGAGGAACGGCTCCTGAGGGATATGAAGCCGACGCCCGAGCGTATCCGCGACGTCGACCAGGGACCGGACGGCGCGCTGTATCTGCTGACGGACAGCCCCAAGGGGCGCGTCCTGAAGCTCGTGCCTCGAAAGTAAGCGTGTCATTGGGGTCGGACCCGCGGGGTCTGACCCCATGGTCGATGGTCCGAGTCATGGGATCGAGAACACCAGGCTCGAACTCCATGGACCATAACCGGCGTCGTTCCAGGTCTGGATCCACCACCGGTGCCCCCCGCTTGCGAGCGTGGTCTGCGCACCGATCGCGCAGGATCCCGTGCCGCCGGCGCAGTCGGCCTCGGCCGCCGAGTACCACTTCTGGATGCGAGGGGTACCAGTCGCTTCGTCGTTGACCCACAGATAGTAGTGAGTCGCTGTTGGCGACGCGTTCCAGGAGAACGTCGGCGCGCTGGTCGCCACGGTTCCCCCCGGCGCCACGAGCGTCGCGCTGCCAGGGGGCGTCACGACGAAGCGCGCGCGCGTACTCCAGGGTCCGTAGCCGACTGTGTTCCAGCCCTGAATCCACCAGTCGGCCGGCGCCGGATCGATGCGTATCGCCGGGGTCACAGCACAGACTCCCGTTCCCGAGGCACATCCGGCGGCAGCCGACGAGTACCATTGGCGGACGGGATTGCCTCCCGCGTCGTTGACCCAGAGTTGGGAAAACGTGGCGAGTGGCGTAGCGTTCCACCGGTACGCAGGCGTCGCGGTCGGGATGCTGCCGACGGGCGACAACAACGTCGGGGCCGTCGGGACGCTCGGCGCGAACGAGCGTCCCGCGCTCCAGGGTCCGAACCCGCTCGACCGGTTCCACGTCCGGATCCACCACGTGGCCGATCCCGCAGCGACGGGAATTTGCGGCGTCGCCGAGCACACCCCGGAGCCTCCGCCACAACCGGCGGCCGCGGAGGTGTACCACTGCTGCACCCTGACGCCGCCGCGATCCGTGACCCACAGGTAGTACCACTCGGAGGTGCCCACGGCATTCCACGTGAACGTCGGAGTGTCGGTGCTGATCGTGCCGGACGGACCGCGCAGCGTCGCGGCGGGCGGCGCCCCCGATTCGGGCAGGACCCTCAGGATCTGACCCAGGCTCCAGCTCACGATGTAGAGCTCGGCTTGAGAGTCCACGCCGAAGGCGCTGACATTGCCCACGCTCCCAAGATCGTCCAGATGATTCGTGAAGTCCGATGCCGTCGCCTCGCGCGTCGTGGGATCGATCGTCAACCTGATCGAATAGACACGCCCGTAGAAATCCGCGAAGAAATAGCGCCCTCCGAATGAACTCCCGAGCATCCTGCCGCGATAGACGAAGCCGCCGGAGATCGACGTGGCGAGCGCGCGGGGCAGGTCGAAGACAGGAGGTCTCAGCGGCAAGTAGGCCGGCATGCCCGAGGTGAACACCTGCGTGCCCTCCATCAGGCGCCATCCGTAGTTGCGGCCGCCGCGGCCCGCTGGCTCGTAGTCGATCTCTTCGCGGTTGCTCTGGCCCACGTCACCGATGACGAGCGCCCCGGTGCCGCCGTGCGCCGGGTCGTCGAAGCTCCAGCGCCACGGGTTGCGAAACCCGAAGGACCAGATTTCCGGCGCCGCATCGACCGGATCGCCGTCCACGAACGGGTTGTCCGGCGGCACATCGAACCCCTGCGGATCGCTGTCGGGCACGTCGACGTCGATGCGCAGCATCTTGCCGAGCAGGCTGTCGGGGTTCTGGGCGTGGTTCTGCGGGTCGCCGCCGCTGCCGCCGTCGCCCATACCGATGTAGAGATACCCGTCCGGACCGAACGCCATGTTCCCGCCGTTGTGGTTGGGATAGGGTTGTTCGATGTGATCGAGCCCGGTCGACCAGGTCAGGTCGAAGCGTGACAACGGATCGGCGACGAGCGGATTGCCGGCCGATCGCCGGAAACGTGCGATCACGGTATGGCCGTCGCCGGCGCGGGTGAAATTCACATAGAAGCGCCTGCTGGTGGCATAGTCGGGCGCAAACGCGAGGCCCAGCAGTCCGCGCTCTCCGCCGCCGAGGACCGACGTCGTGATATCGAGGAACGGCGTCGCCACGAGCGCGCCGTTCTGAATCACCCGAATCCGGCCGCGCTGTTCGACGACGTATTGCAGGCCCGGGTTGGACGGATCCTGCACGAATGCCACGGGATTGGTGAAGCCGCCGACATAGAGCTGCGCGCGCAGCGCCTGGCCCGATGCGCCGGTGGCGAGGCACAGGAACACAGTCGCGAGCGCGGTGGCTCTGCCGGTCGGATTCGGCATGCCGGGAATGTACAACAAGACGCGACGGGGTGCCCCGCTTGCCTCCGGCGTCCCGGACCGATATCCTCTCGCGACAGCCATCACACATCTGATTGCGGAGGTTATCGCGATGGACGTTCGAGACAGCAGCTCCCGCCGATCCCTGATTCGATCCTTCTGTGCGTCCGTCGCCGCCGCCGGCGCAGGGCTTTTCGGCGTGGCGCGCGCGCAGACGAGCGAGCCACAGCCGCTCGTCAAGCGCACGTCCTCAGATAAGCAGGCGCCAGGCGGCAAACCTCCGCTTTTTTCGGGATGGGTGACCTACGGCAACTTGGTGTTCATCGCCGGCAAGGGTGAGCACGGTGCGGGCGACATCAAGGTCCACACGGAGTCGGTGCTCAAGCAGCTCGAGGCCGAGCTGACGAAGAACGGATCGTCCATGGAGAAGGTGCTCAAGGTGAACGTCTACCTTGCCGACCTCCGGGACTACGACGGCATGAACGAGGTCTTTCGTGGCCGGTTCGGCGCGAACCCGCCGGTCCGCACGACGGTGGCGACTTACGGCGGCGTCCCTGGACAGTCGCTCGTCGAGATCGATTGCATCGCCTATCGCTGACCGTCGTTGGATCTGACCCCTGGGTAGAGGAGTGACAACATGTGGAGCCGAAGACGTTTTCTCGAGAGCCTGTCGACCGTGCCCCTGGTGGGAGCGTTCATCGGGAGCGGACCGGGAGCGTCCACGGCATCCGCCCGTGGCCGTGATTATTTCCGCGACCTCGGCGTCCGGCCGTTCATCAACGCCGCGGGAACGTACACGGCGATGACAGCGTCGCTGATGCCGGACGAGGTCATGGACGCCATCAACTACGCGTCCAGGCACTACGTGATGCTCGACGAGCTGCACGACAGGGTCGGGGAGCGCATTGCGAAGCTCGCCCGCAGCGAGGCCGCGATGGTCACCGCCGGCGCCGCCTCGGCGCTCACGCTGGGCACCGCCGCCGTGCTCACCGGCACGGACCGCCAGAAGATCGTCGAGCTGCCCAACCTCGCGACGATGAAGAGCGAGGTCATCATCCAGAAGTCGCACCGCTTCGGCTACGACCACGCCGTGCGCAACTGCGGCATCAAGCTCGTCGAAGTGGAGACGCGCGACGATCTCGAGCGTGTGATCAATCCGCAAACGGCGATGATGCTCTTCTACAACAACAACAATTCCGTCGGGCAGATCCGCGACGAGGAGTTCGTCCAGCTCGGAAAGAAGCACGGCGTGCCCACGTTCAACGACGCCGCGGCCGACGTGCCGCCGGTCGGCAACCTCTGGAAGTACACGGCCATGGGTTTCGACCTGGTGACGTTCTCCGGCGGCAAGGGCATTCGCGGCCCGCAGAGCGCGGGCATGCTGCTCGGCAGGAAGGACCTGATCGCCGCCGCTCGCCTCAATGCGCCGCCCAATGGCAATACCGTCGGCCGCGGCATGAAGGTCAACAAGGAAGAGATGCTCGGCATGCTTGCGGCGCTCGAGCTGTACCTCGAAAAGGATCACGACCGGGAGCAGCGCGAGTTCGAGAAGCGCGCCGAAGAGATCAAGAAACAGGCGGAAGAAGTCCCGGGCGTGACGGCCGAGATCTTCGTCCCGGAGATCGCCAACCACGTGCCGCACGTGCGCATCACCTGGGACGCCGCCGCCATCGGCATCACTCCCGAGGCGGTGGTCACCGCGCTTCGCGATGGCGACCCATCGATCGCCACCCGTTCGGAAGACCGCAACCTCGTCGTCGGCGTCTGGATGATGCGATCGGGAGAAGACAAGATCGTTGCGCGACGGCTGCGGCAAGTGCTCGAGAAGAAGGATCGACCGGGCAGCCGGACCTGAGGACTGCTGGGACCCCGCATGGACCGTCGCACATTCGTCTACAACGCGACGCTCGGCACGCTGAACCTCACGCTGGCGGGGCTGCCGCTGCGCCAGGAGGCTGCGGGCAAGACGCTGAAGATCGACGTCCATGCACCGGCCCTGCCTCCGTCTCCGCTCGGCATGCCGGGATTGTTTCCCGGCCGCGTCGTCGACGTCGTCCACGCGAATCCGATCGTGAATCGGCGGGTTTCGCAGCCGGCCGTGCGCGCGATGCTGGACGAAGGCATGCGCGTGTTGACGGGCGACGCATCCGCACGCGACGCCTGGGCGCGCTTCGTCGTCCCCACCGACGTCGTGGCGCTGAAGGTCAACCCGTCGGGCGTGCCCGGCACGGTCACCTCGATCCCCCTGCTGCGTGAGGTGATTCAGGCGCTCACGGCAGTCGGCGTCCCCACGCGGAACATCATCGTCTACGACCGCAACTCGAATCAGCTGGAAGTGAATGGCTACCATGCGCTCGTGCCGCCGGGGGTGCGCGTCGTGGGGCTCGATCAGCGCTGGTCGGTCAAGGGAGAGGCGCGCAGCGGCTACGATCCTGCGGTGTTCTGCGAAATGAATTGTTTCGGCGAGCGCGAGACCCGTTCGTATCTCGCGAGCGTCGTCACGACCGAGGCGTCCAAGGTGATCAACCTGCCGTGCCTGAAGGAGCACAACGCGTCAGGCGTGACGGGCTGCCTCAAGAACCTTGCTTACGGGTCGTTCAACAACGTCGCGCGGACGCACGTCGATCCCAAGACCTACACGGACCCGGTGATCGCCGTCATGTGCACCGCCGCGCCGCTGCGATCGAAGTCCGTGCTGCACATCATGGACGGCATCCGCGCCGTGTATCACAGCGGTCCGTTCGCCTGGAACCCCGACTTCGTGTGGGAAGCACGGGCGCTGCTCATCGGCACCGATCCGGTGGCGGTCGATCGCGTCGAGCTGGAGATCGTCGAACAGAAGCGACGCGAGCTGGGCGTGCCGTCGTTGTGGGACCGCGATCCCGCGAACCTCGGCACGAGCTCGGACATGCAGCGCACGGCGCGCAAGAACCCGTTCTATCGCGAGCCGGGCCATATCAAGACAGCGTCGGGCCTGGGTCTCGGCACGTGGGAGCTGAAGGACATCGACCGGCGCCAGGTTCGCCTCGGTTGATCGCGAAAACGGCATGAGTCAGACAGGCACCGACTGGATCACGCTGCTCGCCGGCAACGACCGCAGGGGCGGCACGACGGCGGCGCGTCGGACGGCGCCGAGCGACCTGCTCTGGAAAGTCGCGCTGCCGGATGCCGTGCGCTCCAGCCCCGTGCTGCACGACGGCGTCGTGTACCTGACCTGCCGTGATGGCCGTCTCTACGCGCTCGACAGCCGCACGGGGCGCGAGCGCTGGACGCTGCAGGCCGGTGCGGGCATCGATTCAACGCCCTCGCTCTCCGGAAACCTTGTCCTCTTCGGCTGTGACGACGGCGCGGTGTACGCGGTCGATCGCACGTCGGGACGGCTTCGATGGAAGGCGGAGGGCGGCGGATCGATCTGGACGTCGCCAGCCGTTCGGGACGGGCTCGTCTTCTTCGGGTCGACCGACGGCGCGTTCAGGGCGGTTGATCGCGACAGCGGCCGCGTCAAGTGGACCCGGCAGTTCACGGGGCAGATCTGTTCGACGGCATTTGCGTCCGATCGGCTGGTGTATTTCGGCTGCGGCGATGGACGGCTGTATGCGCTCGAGCGCGAGTCGGGGAAGGACGCGTGGACCCATGAGGCCGGGGACGCCATCGTCTCGTCGCCGGCAGTGGCCGACAAGCTCGTGCTCGCAGGTTCCGAGGACTACTTCTTCTACGCGCTGGATGCCGACTCCGGGGCCGTGCGCTGGACGTTCGAAACCGGCCTGGGCGTCCACTCGTCGCCCGCCGTCGCGAACGGCCAGGTTTTTTTCGGCGGCAAGGACGGGCACCTCTACGCGTTGTCGCTCGCGGACGGCAAGCTGCTGTGGAAATCACGACCGATGCGAACGCTGACGGCGCCGCCGCTCGCCGGCGATGCGATCGTGTGCATGCAGACGTTCTACGGCTCGACGCAGGCTTTCGACCGCGCCACGGGCGAAGAGCTCTGGCGCGCAAACCTCGGCGGCTCCCTCCAGTCCACGCCGATCGTGACCGACGACGGCGTGTACCTCGCCACGTATCCCGGTGTGCTCTATGCGCTGCGATAGCTGGTGGGCGGCGGCACTCGTCGCCGCGTGCATCGTGCCGGCCTCCCTGCTCGCAGGTACGGATCCTTTGCTGCGCGTCCACCAGCAGCGCTACAGCATGGGGACGATGTTCGACATCGTCGCGTATCACACGTCACAGGCGGCAGCGGAGGATGCAATCGGGAAGGCGCTGGACGAGATCGAGCGGCTCGACCGCGTGTTGAGCCATTACCGCGACGACAGCGATCTCGCGCGCCTGATCCGAGAGGGGCGACAGCAGTTCGTTGCCGTGGACGCGAGTTTGTACGAGGTGCTTCGCACCGCCGCGGAGTTCTCCGAGCGATCGGGCGGCAGGTTCGACGTCACGATTGGCGCGGTAGTCAAGGCGTGGAAGGGGGCGCAGGCTGAAGGCCGGGGGCCGTCGGCGACCGACCTCGCCGCGGCGAAGCGATGCGTCGGCTATCAGCAGATCGAAACTGCTCCGCCCGACCGTGTGCGCCTTCGCTCCGACTGCCTCGACATCGATCTCGGCGGCATAGGCAAGGGATACGCCGTGGACCGCGCGATGGGAATCCTCAGGTCGGCGAGCATTCGCCACGCGTTCGTCAACGCCGGATCGAGCTCGATTGCAGCGGTCGGCCATCCTCCCGGGCAGGCGGGCTGGACCGTCCGGCTCGGAACCGGATCGCAGACGATCCTGCTGCGCGACCAGTCCCTGTCCACGTCTCAGCAGCTGCTCGTGCCCGTGGGCGCCGGCGCGACGTCATTCGGGGAGATTCTCGACGTGCGCAGCGGCATGCCTGTCGGCGACGGCGTCGTCGTTACCGTGGTTGCGCCGGACGCCACGACGGCGGACGCACTCTCGACCACGTTGCTGATGATGTCACCGGACGAGGGAATCGAGTTGCTGTCACAGAATCCGAATGTCTCGGCACTCTGGGCATCTCGCACGGGCGAGCTGATGCGTGAGTACCGCGGCTCGAACGTGCCTCTCACGGGTCGGCGATGACATCCTACGGCAGCAATCACCCGGCGCAAATGCCGCAAGATGCCTGGCAACAAGCGGCCATCAGCGACCCCGCGCAAATGCCGCAAGATGGCCCCCTGGCAACCAGAGGCCGTCCGCGAGGACAAACGCAAGTGCCGCAAGAATGCCCCCTGGCCACAACAAGAGGCCGTCCGCGAAGACCAGGAATGCCGTCGATGGCGATCGTGCTGGTGCTCCTTGCAGCGG
>JBOGIX010000501.1:0-3469 GCA_050744685.1 Vicinamibacterales bacterium
AGCTTTCCGGTCGGGCGCATGCCCGACACGACACGTGGTTTCACAGGAGCAGGAGCCTCATGACAAAGTCGGTCGGCGGCAGGATCAGATCGCCCAGCACGCCGGTGAGCATCAGCACATACAGCAGGATGAAGCCGAATTGCCGCATGGTGTCGAGAATCGCGGCGGCCCGCTCCGGCACCAGGCCGGCCAGCACGTTGCCGCCGTCGAGCGGCGGAATCGGAATCAGGTTGAAGAACGCGAGCTGCACGTTGATCGCCATCACCGTGACCAGGACGCCGGCGAGCGCCGGCGACGCGGTGTACCCCGTTGCGTCGACGAGCGTCCTGAACACCACGGCGGCGACGACGGCCTGTGCGAGGTTGCTCAGAGGGCCGGCGGCCGCCACGATCATGAAGTCGCGGCGATGGTGTCGTAACCGGCTGATGTTGACCGGCACCGGCTTGGCCCAGCCGATGACCGGAAACCCGCTGTAAACCGCGACCAGCGGCAGCAGGATCGTCCCGATCGGATCGATGTGCACGATCGGGTTGAGCGACACCCGGCCGAGCAGCCGCGCCGTGGGATCCCCGAGCCGATCGGCGGTCCAGGCGTGCGCCGCCTCGTGCACCGTGAGCGAGAGCAGCACGATGACAATCGGAATGACGATGGAGACGAGGTCGGGCGATTGATTCACTGGGCGCCACGAAGGCCCGGAAGGACCAGGGGACGGTCAAGGGTACGGCAAAACTGCAGAGCGATCAAGGCGTTCGCGGCTACGATGCGCTCGCGAAATGGGCGAGCACGGCGTCGGCCGATTTGGCGCCGACAATGCGCACGAGCTCTTCGCGCGTGGCCCGGCGAACGCCGGCAAGGCTGCCGAAGGTGGTGAGCAGGGCCTTGCGCTTGCGCGGGCCGATGCCGGCAATCACGTCCAGCTCCGACCGGAAGTCGCGCTTGCTGCGCGAGGCGCGGTGGAAGGTCACCGCGAACCGGTGCGCCTCGTCCCTGATCCGCTGGATCAGCAACAGAGCGGGGCTGCCGTCACGCAGCGCAAGTGGTTCGTCGCGATCGCGGGTGAAGAGCAGTTCCTCTTTCTTGGCGATGCCCACGGCAACGAGGCTGCCAAGGCCGAGGCTCTCGAGCGCCGCATACGCGGCCGACAGCTGGCCCTTGCCGCCGTCGATCAGGATCAGATCGGGGAAGGGTCCCCCGCCCTCGAGCAGTCGCCGATAGCGCCGGAGCACGACTTCGTGCATCGCGGCGAAGTCGTTGTTTGATGCGAGCGGGTCGGCCGTCCAGTCAGGCTCGATGCGTTCCGCAACGTCCGAGCGCCCGGACCCGCGAGCCCCCGAGCCCCCGAGCCCCCGAATCCGGAACTTCCGATAGTCCCCCTTCTTCATGCGGCCGTCTTCGCACACCACCATCGAGGCGACGGTCTCGCTGCCCTGGATCGTCGAGATGTCGAAGCATTCGATGCGCCGCGGGACCGACGGCAGGGCGAGCGCGCCGCGCAGCGTTTCGAGCGCATCGTAGTTGGCGGCCACGTTCTCGTTGAAGCGCGCCTGGTAGGCGACTTCGGCATTGCGCGCGGCGAGCTCGAGCAAGCCGCGTTTCTCCCCGCGCTTCGGCACCATGATGCGTACGCGCCTGCCGGCCTGGCCCGACAGCCATCCCTCGAGCAGCTCGTGATCGGCCTCGGGAAACGGCACCGGGACATGGATCTCGGGAGGCGCGGGGCGCTCGGCGTAGAACTGCTGCAACGCCGCCTGCAACACATCGCATTCGCTGACGTCAGGCGGCGCGGCGGACTGGGGTGTCGCCACCGGCGATTCCGCGTCGGCTGGCAGGTCGGCCGCGCGGCCGGGCACGCCAGGGTCGGTCACGAGCTCGGTCCGCTCCACGACCCGCCCGCGCCGCATCTGGAACACCTGCACGACGGCGCCCGCTGGCCCGAGCTTCAAGCCGAACGCGTCGCGATCCCCGAATTCGGGGCTGGCCATCTTCTGCTGGCGCGTCCGGAGCGTCTCGACGGTTTTCAGCGCGTCACGCAGCTGCGCTGCCTGCTCGAACCGCTCGGCGCCCGCCGCCTCCGTCATCCGCTCGCGCAGCGTCGACACCAGTTCGTCGTTGCGTCCCTCGAGAAAGAGTTTGGTGTGCTCGACGGCGACGCGGTACTCGGCTTCCGAGCAGAGCGTGTGCACACACGGCGCAGCGCACCGCTTGATGTCGAATTCGAGGCAGGGGCGGGCACGATCGCCGGTAATCGTTTCGTTGCAGGAGCGGAGGCCGAACAGCTTGTGGCTGAGCGACATCGCCTTGCGCGCCAGCGACGCGGGCATGAACGGACCGGCGTAGAAATGTCCGTCGCGCTCGACCCGCCGTGCGACCAGGACGCGCGGAAACGGCTCGCCGGTGGTGAGCTGCAGGTACGGATAGGTCTTGTCGTCACGCAGCAGGACGTTGTATTTCGGGGATCGCTGCTTGATCAGGTTGTTCTCGAGCGCCAGCGCCTCGACGACCGAATCGGTGACGATCACCTCGAGCCGGCTGGCCTCGTCGAGCAGGGCGTCGATCCGCGGGCTCATGCCGTAGGCGCCAAGGTAGCTCCGCACGCGGTCCCGGAGCACGCGCGCCTTGCCGACGTACAGAGCTTCACCAGCCTCGTTGGAATAGAGGTAAACACCGGGTTGCTCCGGAAGGCGAGCGATCTGGGCCTTGAGTTCGCGGATTGCCATGCGCTACACTGCGCGTTTCGACGTGATCGTGAACCCTTGATTATATCCCTTTCATGACGTTCACCGGGCTCATCGGCCGCCTCTGCATGTTCCCGCTGCGGCTGATCATCAACACCTGCGTCAGGCTGCGCATCCACCCGAACACGCTGACGTTCGTCGGAGTTCTCATCAATATCGCCGCGGCGTGGGCCCTGGCGCTCGGCAAGTTCGTCACCGCCGGCGTCATCATGGTGATTGCGAACATCTTCGACTTCATCGACGGCAAGGTGGCGCTCGAGCTCCACGAGGTCAGCGCCTTCGGCGGGTTCTGGGATTCGGTGATCGACCGGTTCTCGGACCTGTCGCTGTTCATCGGCCTGATCTTCCTCTACTCGCAGCTCGGGCGCACCGACTATGTGATGATCACTGCGCTCGCCATGATGTTCGCGATCATGACCAGCTACACGCGCGCGCGCGCCGAATCCCTGATCAAGAAGTGCAAGGTGGGATTCATGGAGCGGCCGGAACGAATCGTCCTGTTCATGATCGGCGCCTTCACCAACCGCATGGCCGCCGTGCTCTGGGTGATCCTGGTGCTGTCGATCTTCACCGTCGCCGACCGCATCATCCTGACCTACCGCGAGCTCCGCGACGCAACCGAGGCCATCGCATGAAGCGCGCCGCCACACTCCCGGCCCGGGTGCTCTGGAATGCGTTCTTTTGGACCTACGAGCGCACCTCCTGGCAGTACGACATCATGGTGATCGCGATCC
>JBOGIX010000502.1:0-7386 GCA_050744685.1 Vicinamibacterales bacterium
GGTCGACGTGTCGTCCGGGGCGACCGCAGAGGCCGCTGGCGGCGCAAGGCTCCAGCAGCGCGCCAGCAGCCGTCGGAGCTCGGCGAAATGCGCCTTCGGGGCATATCGCGCCGACGTATCCCACGCCGCGCGCTGCAGGCGCCGGAGCTGGTCGCGATCGTCGCACAGCTCGGCAATCGCCGCGGCCATCGCGCCCGTTTCGCCGCGCGCAACGACTCTGGCGTTTTCCCCGTCGGCGAGGATCTCATCCACCCCTGATTCGACGCGCATCACGACCGGGCACACGCCCGCCGCCATGGCTTCCAGCAACGCGAGAGGAAGCCCCTCGAAGTCCGAGACCAGGATGCCGATGTCGTGGCTGCGCCAGATCGCGCCCACGCTGTCGGGGCTGACTGCGCCGGTCAGGTGGACGCGCGGACGCACGGCGGGAGCGGCTGTGCGAACCGCATCAGCCAGGTCGGCGGCCGCCGGTCCGTCGCCTGCCACGGTTGCACGGAAGTCGATCCCGCGAGCCGCCAGTGCTTCGAAGAGCGGAACCAGCCGCGAAATCCGCTTCTGTGGTTCTTCGAGACGGCCAACGTAGGCGAGCCGCAAGGGGCCCGTGTTGTCGCGCGCTGGAAGCGTCGGGGAGGTCTCGACAGGATACGGAAGCTCGTGGACCTCCGCACTCCGTGACGAGAACCGCCGTCGCAGTTCGTTGGCGCAGCGATGACTGACGCCGATCCACACGGGCGCCACCGCCGCATAGTGGTCGGCAATCGCGTACTGCGTCTCCATGTCGCTGTGCACGATGCCCAGAATGCGGCATCGTAAGCGAGCCGCCGGTGGCGCGTCGCGCAGCCAGCCCGCGGCGGCGGCCCACGGCGTATCGCCGGTGTTCGGCAGCAGCGTCAGCCCGTCGGAGTGCTTCGCGGCGATCGCATCGATCGCTTTCGCCACGAGTGCCGGATCGTGGCTCGATTCGCGCGGGATGGTCGTGATTCGGTGATGAAGATCCGCCGGCGCGGTCACCGGCGGCCCCGCGGCGTTCAGCAGCAGCATCCGCGCGTCCGGCAGGTGCCGCAGCATCGAGTAGCCGTAGGTGGCAACCCCGCTCGGCTGTTCGCCGTCCTGGCAGACGTACAGCAGCATATGCGCTCAGGCGGCGACGAAATCGAGCCCTTCGACGAAGCCGCGCCCCTCGAGATCCTGTGCGATGTCCACGTGGAACTGCGAGGCGATGACCACGAACGGCCGCGCCGCCCGCGTCGAATCGAGCACCATTGGCGAGACGACCGGCAGCCCTTCCCAGTTGGAACCGTGCCTCGCCGGGTTCGAATCGATCGCGGCGGCGAAGCGCGCCTGCCACGCGGGACGGCTGCCCATGAACGTCCGTCCCGCCGAACCTGCGCCCCACAAGTAGACAGGCCGGCCGCGCGCCGCCTCTTCGAGCATGCGCAGGTCCACCGTTCGCCGATCGTGCGGCTCGATGCCGCCCGGGCGGGTGCACCGCGGTGGGAGCGCCCATTCGTCGATCGGCGGCACGACGGGCTGCCGCAGTGTCGCCCCGGCGCCCACGAGCGTTCGGCAGAACCCGAACCAGCGATCGGCACACGTGTTCGACGTGAACCCGCCGTGCCGCACCCTGTTTCGTGCGGCGGCGCTCATCCGTTCCCACAGCCCGCGTTCGCGCGCGAGCCGGCGCACCACGCCCACAAACGCCTGCTCGTCGTCCGGCTCCACGATGAATCCAGTCTCGCCGTCGGTGACAACATCGAGCGCTCCGCTGCGAAGCGGCGAGACGATCGGGACGAGCCCGGCAGCCATCGCTTCGAGCAGCGCGACCGACAACCCTTCGAACTCCGACAGCAGCACGAAGACGTGGCCTGCGAGCATCGCGGCCTGCATCTCGTGATGCGGCAGCGCTCCACCCAGCCGAACCCGACCGTGCGTGTTGAACGCGCCGAGCGCGGCCTCGACGGCGTCCTGCGCCTCGCCTCGACCGTAGATCACGGCATCGACTTCTGGCAGCTCCAGCGCAGCGGAGCACAGGCGCCGGGCGACCCTGGTCACCCGCTTCTGATGTTCGACCAGCCGTCCTGCGTAAAGCAGACGCAGCCCGTCGTCGCGGCGCATGGCCACGCGGTCGGGCACGGGCGTGCCGCATGGCGCGTAGACGGCAGGGATGCCGTTTGCGGTCGCGTGATCGCGAACGAGTCCCATCAGGTAGTCGGAGACGGCGGCGACGCCGGAGAGCCGCCAGCGCTCGTCGCCAGCGACGAAGGCGTCGAGGATGTCGTGATAGTAGGGGTCGTCCGAATGCAGCACGCCGACCGTCGCCACGCCAGCCTCGCGCAGAAAACGGGACGCGAAGTAGGCGGGCACGGAGTAATTCGGCACGAATACATCGGGCGGGTCGTCGCCGAGCGCCGCGACGATACTCTGAACGCTCTCCTCCGTGAACCGGGCCAGCTTCGCGCTTCGTACCTCGAAGCCCTGCGCTGCGAGCGCGTCACGCTGCGCGCACGGCATGTCGGGTTCAGTGCTCAGGTAGCAGACCTCCGGCCGCGCGCCGAGCGCGCGCAGCAGCGGCAGATGGCGGAGCAGCCACACGTTGGGCCCGTTGACTTCGTTCGGGCCATTCAGGCAGAAGGCGATTCGCATCAGGCGGCCACCGTAACAGACACGGACAGATCGACCGTCATCTCATCGCGCAGGATCGAGACAAGCGTCCGACCATACCGATCGAAGTCGTACTCCGTCCGCACTCGCTCGATCGCGCGGCCGCGCACATCGTCGTAGTGCGGGTGGTCTGACGCGAGTCGGACGATCGCAGCCGCTGCAGCATCGAGGTCCGCGTACGGCACGACCACGCCGGCTCCCATGTCGAGCGCTTCTGGAGCGCCGCCGGACCCCGCGAACGCCACCACGGGCAGGCCCGCGGCCATGGCCTCGTGCACGACGCAGGGAAAGGGATCTTCGCGGGATGTCAGCAGGAACGCGTCCGCACCCACGAAATAGTGTTCCGGGGCCGATCGTTCGCCCAGGAACACGACCGACTCGCGCACGTCGAGATTCTTCATGTCGGCGGCAATCCAATGCATCGGCGCGCCCGCACCGGCCTCCCAGGCGCCCAGCCAGGTGAAGACGATCTGCCGGCCACGTGCGTAAGCACGCACGCGTGCGGCAATCTGCGGAACGAGGTCAGCGCCCTTCCGCGGGCCGACCACGCCGCAGCCCAGGACGACGAACGTGTCCTCCGGCACGCGCAACTCTTCAAGGAGCGTGCGGCGCGCCACAGCCCGATCGATGCTCGGGCGGCGTCCCGGTAACAGGCCCTGGGGGGCGACCCGAAGGACGGACGCATCGATACCGGCGCGCGCGGCCGCCCGCCGGCGCATCACCTCCGCCGGAAAGACGACGCGGCCGGACGCGGTGAACAGGTCGCGCAGCCGGTCGACCGGGTAAGCGTCGGCGTACTCGTGCATCAGCGTCAGCACCGGGATCGACCGCAACGAGAACGCTGAGGCGAATGGCCAGGTCTCCGCGCTGTTGCAGATCACGGCCGAGGGCCCCGCGTCCGCGATCCAGTTGCAGACGGCAGTAACCGGATCAGGAATCACGCCCGACCTCTCCAGCGCCTCGACGTCGACGACGGGACCACATTCGGCCAGTTCCGGGACCAGGGGGCCGCCCCTCGCGACGACAATGGACAGATCGATACCGGGGATGCGCCGGAACCACCGTGCGAGCTCGAGTCCGATGAGCGGCGCACCTGTTCGGCTCGCTTCGTGCAACGTGAGGACGATCCGCTTACGTGCAGGGCCCGCAGGTTCGCACGCGTGTCGCACGAATCGGCCGATCACCGTCGCCGGTGTCTCACCTTCCGTACGTTCGGCGATCGCCCGCTGCCAGGCCTCCTGCAGAACGTCGGAGGGACCGCACACGGCTGAAGCCGGGTGCACCGCGTTCGCGGGAGATGCCTGCATAGGTACCTGCAGGGGGAAACGCATCAGATCGGCCAGCGGATTCCAGCCGGCCCTTATCAGGCCCGCTTCGATCTCGGGAGCGAAGAGGCTGGCGATGACGACGAACGGGCGCGGTTCACCGGAACCAAGGACATCGGCCGGTGATCGGACCGGTCGTCCCTGAAACAGCTGGCCGTGCCTCGTCTGATCGCGGTCGATGAACGCCGTCACAGCAACGCCGATCTCGGTCAGGCGGGTGATGCATCGCGCGCCGGCACTGCCTGCGCCCCAGATCACGATGCGTCGCCCCTCTCGGGAGATGGCACGCAGGCAGTCGAACATCTCGGCCTCGTCGACAATCCCGGTGACCGTTCGTGCCGACTCGACGAACTGTTCTAACGATGGGACTGGACTCTCTGCCGCTTCCACTTGCCGGGTGGCGCGGACGTCGTCCGCCCTCCTCGTGGAGACGGCCACCGCAGCGGTGGATTGACGTGGCCCGGGGTCGTCGGCCAGGGCCCCCGCGGTGCGCCGCGCGACCGTGACGCAATCGATGAACGTGCCGTAATCGGCGTGCCTCGTCGTTCCGTCGGCATCGACGAGGACCGGCACCGTCCACCGTTCGAGCGCCTGCGACAGCAGCTCGAGCCCCCCGGCGTCGCGGATCATCCGCTGCACATCCTCATGGGTCACCGCCATGCGCGAGGCTGTGAAATCGAAGTGGTTGGCGTGATTGATGATGACCACGCCGCCCGGACGGAGCCTCGATGGCATCTGGTGGAAGTACGCGTCCAGGACGTCGCGGTCCGCGTGCACCAGGGAATCGAAACTCACGATGAGATCGAACGATCCCTCGGGCAGGCTCTTGCCGTCGGTCAACGTCGCGGCAAATGCGGGCTGCTGCGCGAATCGTTTGCGACATCCCTCGACGCAGACCTCGGCGAGGTCGATGGCGTGCAGGCTCGACACGTGCGGCAGAAGACGGTCGCTGAAGCGTCCCATGCCGCACGCAATCTCCAGCGCATCAATTGGCTGGTTCTGCGGCAGCCACGGCAGCACGTGCTTCGCCATCCAGCGATCGACCGATTCCGGTCCGCCCCAAGCGTAGCCGTTGCGATACTCGTGCTCCCACGCCGCCGCCTGGTTCCACTTCGTTCTGTTCCACTCGATGTTGCTCATGCTGCACCTGTGCGATCGGCCGCGTCATCCGCCCGCCGCCGAAAGAAAATGGGGGGCCGCTCCAGACGACCGAACCTTCCGGCGTGGGGCCGCTGCGAACCGCTCGGTCCTGTCATGTCGTTCTGGTGCGTGCAGACGAGGCTGCAATCGATGCGGCGGGCCTTTCGCGCCGCCTCGCGGATCGTCGGCGCGATCTCGAGCGATCCGCCACTTCCCGCGCGCGCGGGTCAACAATCGCGTCGGACTCGTCGTGTCGCCCGACATCAGCCGCAAGCAGCGCCCCTATGTCCAGCCGCACGCAGCGCTCCGGTCTGCCGAGTTCCATTTCTTTCAGCTGCGCTTCGATGGCGACGGCGTGCACTGACGCGACCAGCACGAATGCGTTCCGCCATTCCGGATGCGGCAGGCGGTCCGGCGTCATCACCGTCGCGCCGGCGACGACCGACCCGGCCTTGGCGGGATCGCTGTCGACGAACGCAGCCACGCGCCCGCCGAATCGTCCTACCAGCATCGCCGCCCGCCGGCCGCCTGCGCCGGCGCCCCAGACGACGATGGGGTGTCGGCGGGCGCGGCTCTCGGCCACGTGCAGGTGAACGCGCAGATGGAGCGCCTCGATGTTCGCGGTGTTCAGGCGGCTCTCGAGCGCATGGACCCTGGCCGTGTTTGCCGCCAGTTCCTTACGCGCATCGTCGAGCGCCCAGGCGGCCCGGTCGAGGCGCGCGTGGAGCCCGGCGATCGCCGAGCCGTTCGAAACAATCTGCGCGAACCGCGTTTCCCATTGCCGTCCCGCACTCAGTGCGGCCAGGCCGGCGGCGCATTGGCCGGCGCTGTCGAAGACCGAGGCGAACTCGCGAAACCCGAACACCTCCAGCGGTGCGGTCGTCTGGGCTGTCGTGGAGCGCTCCGCAGCGACGCACGCCGCGGCGATCGCGACACCCCGGCTCCAGGCTTCGGCCGCGGCCGCGAGATTCCCGCGACGCGCTTCGATGCACCCGGCCAGGAACGCGGCTTCGGTCGTGCGCGTGGCAAGCAGGGTGGAGAACCGTGTCGCGTCTTCCGCCATACAGGCGCGAAGGCGCGAGAGTGCCTGTTCGTGCGCGCCCTGGCGCATCAGCAAGCGCCCGGCCAGAAAGAGCAGCGACACCCGCCATCGGGTTGCCACAGGTTCGGCGACGGTCAACGCTTCGATGCTGGCCTCAGCGTCGCGAACCCACGCCTCGACAGCCGCACCCTCGACCTCGTCCGCCTCGAGCAGCCGGTAGCCCAGGACGCAGTGCGCGGCGGCTGCGTCGGAGGAATTCGGGCGCCCCGAGACGATCTGCCGGCACACCCGCTGCAGTAGCGGCCACCTCGTGACGCGATTCCCGAGATTGAACACGCTCGCATGCAGCCACGGGTTGTCGAAGGCTCCCACGTACTGCGTCGGGTTGGGTCCGCCGGGAAAGGCCGCTCCCGGGTACAAGCGCTCGCGGTACCCGTCGCGCGTGCCGAGCAGGGGATCCTTCATGGCTACGATCACCCACCAGTCGGCAGTGGCCATTTGCACGGATCCGTCAGGATCCAGCTCGTGCCAGGCGCGAGCCTGAGAGGGCGTCGTAACCGCGCCCGTCTGGGCAAACGCACGCTCGATGAGGAAAGACGCGCCAAGCGACGCAAGCAGCGACGAGCAGGCGTGTGGCTCCGCAGTCCCTGCACGCGCCGGTGCCGAGCCCGGCGCGCTCGTGCCCGGCACGGAGCAGATGAAGCGCCCGCCAGGAATCAAGACGCGGTGAACGGCAGAGATCCATTGCGCCAAGGACACGCGCGTGTCGCCCTCATGGAGGTGCAACGCGACGTCGACGCTCTGGTCCTCCAGCGACGGCACGTCGTGCAGGCTGCCACTGCGGAATTGCAGTCTGTCGTCAGTCGTGGCGTAGCTCGCTGTGGCGTACTCCCGTGCCTCGGCGTCGGGCACAAGCGCCACGACCTGTCCAGCGCGACCAGCGCGGGCGATCGCCGCGGCGCCGGCGCCGGAAGCGCCGTGAAGGTCCAGCACCCGATCGTTCATGCGAACGAAGTGCGACGCGAGCTGGTACCGCGCAAGGTGCGCGTCGTTCGCGCGGCTCGGGTTGCGCAGCTCGTCGAGCGACGCCCAATCCGTAGCTCCGGGTTCGGGCCTGTGCGAGCCCGCCCGGTCGTCGACGGCTTCGAGCAGGATCCACGGCTCGGCGCTCGCCTCGTCGAGCTCGCCGAAAGACAGCAGCTGCGCAAGGAGCGGGTG
>JBOGIX010000503.1:0-2488 GCA_050744685.1 Vicinamibacterales bacterium
GAGTTCCACGGCGAGGTGCAACCGCCAACCGCGATGCTGCTGATGAAAGCGCTCGAGCCGTACAACCCGTGGTTCTACGAGGAGATCGTTCAGCCGCTCAACGTGGACATCATGGCGGAGCTCGCGCGCAAGACTCACGTGCCGATTGCCACGGGCGAGCGCGTCTTCACCAAGTGGGGCTTCAAGGAGATCCTCGAGAAGCGCGCCGCCACGATCCTTCAGCCCGACGTCTGTTACGCGGGCGGGATCACCGAGCTCAGGCTCATCGCCGGCATGGCCGAGGCGTACTACACGCCGCTTGCGCCGCACAACCCGCAGGGGCCCTGCTCGCTGGCCGCCAGCATGCAGATCGCCGCCTCGATCCCGAACTTCCTGATTCAGGAGCGGGGGGACAACGAATACGCCGATCTGCTGGCCAAGCCGCTGCCGGCAATCAAGGACGGCTACCGGCCGCTGCTCACGGATCCCGGGTTGGGCATCACGATCGACGAAGCCAAGCTCAAGGCGCAGGTGGGTGAGCCGAGACCCTACCTGCCTCGCTTCGATCCGCAGGACGGGTCGGTCGTCGATTGGTAGGCGTCGCGTCGGCCCGCGGGGCCGTGGGCGTCACCCGGCACATTCGCCGTGACGCTGATTCGCCGTTACACTGGAGGCACGCGCACCCCGAACTCGACATATGGCACGTGGACCACTGACCGCTGAAGCGCTCGCCCCTTATCACCGCGACGGTTTCGTCCTGGCGTCCGCGCTGTTCGATCCCCGCGAGATCGGGCTTCTTCGCCGTGCGGCGAAGGAAGACAAGGCCCTCGACGACCACGCCTTCGGCCGCGCCGACGGCGAAGGCGGCGTCGTGCGTTTGTCGCTTTGGAACCATCCGGGCGACGGTATCTACGGCATGTTCGCGCGATGCCGATCCGTGGTGGACACGTGCGAACGCATCCTCGGCGACGAGGTCTACCATTACCACTCGAAGATGATCATGAAGGAGGCCCGGGTCGGGGGGGCATGGGCCTGGCACCAGGACTACGGCTACTGGTACGGCAACGGCGTGCTCTCCCCGGATCTCGTGAGCGTGTTCATCGCCGTGGACCCGGCGACGCGCGAGAACGGCTGCCTGCAGGTGCTCGAGGGCTCGCACCGCTGCGGCCGCGTGGACCACGTGTTGACGGGGGATCAATCGGGCGCCGACCCGGAACGCGTCGCCGAGATCGCGAAGCGGCTGCCGCTCGTGTATGTCGAGATGGAGCCGGGTGACGCGCTGTTCTTTCACCCGAACCTGCTGCACCGCTCCGATCAGAATCGTTCGGAGCACCCGCGATGGTCGCTGATCTGCTGCTACAACGCGAAGCGCAACGATCCCTACCGCGAGTCCCGCCACCCGCGATACACCCCGCTCGCCAAGGTCGATGACCAGGCGATCCTCGAGGCGGGCGCGCGGCGTTTCGCCGATGCCGGAGACGTGGGCTGGCTCGACCAGGGCCACACTGCGCGGGACAACGCCTCGATCGACAGAAGCTGAAGTTTTCAGTTTCCAGTTTCCAGTTTCCAGTCATCTTCATGGTTGCCAGTCCGCACTGGTAACCACAGAACGACTCTGGAAACTGGAGACTGGCAACTGGCAACTGAGAATCAACGGTCCAGCTGCGCCATCTGCGTGGGGCCGTAGCGCGCGCCGGCGACCTGGCCGAGCGTGGCGTCGAGCTCCGTCATCTCCTCCGCGCCCAGAGACACGCTTGCCGCACCGACGTTCTCTTCGAGATAGCGCCGCCGCTTGGTCCCGGGAATGGGCACGAGGTCGGGACCTTTGTGCAGCAGCCAGGCGAGGGCGATCTGGCCCGGGGCCGCACCCTTCCGGGTCGCGAGCTCGCGGACGGCCGCCGCGGCTCGCAGGTTGGCGTCGAAGTTCTCTCCCTGATAGCGCGGGTCGTTGCGCCGGTAGTCGCCCTCCGGGTACGCTTCCGCACGTTGCACCGCGCCGGTGAGGAATCCGCGGCCGAGCGGCGCGAACGGGACGAGGCCGATGCCGAGCTCGCGCAGCAGCGGAATAATGCGCGGTTCCAGGTTGCGCTCCCAGAGCGAGTACTCGCTCTGGAGCGCCGAGATCGGATGCACGGTATGCGCGCGGCGGATCGTCTGCTCGCCCGCCTCGGAGAGTCCGAGAAAGCGAACCTTGCCCTCACGCACGAGGTCGGCCATCGTGCCGACGACATCCTCGATGGGCACCGCGGGATCGACGCGGTGCTGGTAGAGAAGATCGATGCGGTCGGTGGCGAGGCGGCGCAGCGAGCCCTCGACTGCCTGGCGGATGTGCTCCGGCCGGCTGTCCAGTCCCGCGATTGCACCATTCTCGATCTTGAACCCGAACTTGGTGGCGACGATCGCACGCTCGCGCCTGCCTGGGAGCGCGCGCGCCAGCAGTTCCTCGTTCGCGTACGGCCCATACACTTCCGCCGTGTCGAGGAGCGTCACGCCGAGCTCGAGGGCCCGA
>JBOGIX010000504.1:0-4119 GCA_050744685.1 Vicinamibacterales bacterium
CGACAACGTGAGCCGGATTCATTTTCGCGGCGGCTCGTACCTTGGCATCTCGCGCGCCAATCCGACATCCAGCCCGGCGCTGCTCGACAAGACCCTCGAGTCACTGCTGCGCCTGAACGTCACGCAACTCGTCACGATCGGCGGCGACGACACCGCGTACTCGGCCATGCGGCTGGCCCAGCAGGCGGCGGGCCGGATCCGGGTGGTGCACGTACCCAAGACGATCGACAACGACCTGCCCCTCCCGCCGGACGTGGACACCTTCGGGTTCCAGACGGCGCGCCACTACGGCGTGGAGATCGTCAAAAACCTGATGGTGGACGCCAGGACGACGTCTCGCTGGTACTTCGTCATCGCCATGGGGCGCAAGGCGGGGCACCTCGCGCTCGGCATCGGCAAGGCGGCGGGGACGACGCTGACGCTGATTTCCGAGGAATTTCCCGCGCCGATCCGGTTGAAGACGATTGTCGACACGCTGGCCGGCGCGGTGATCAAGCGGCTCAGCGAAGGCCGGCGCGACGGCGTGGCGGTGATTGCCGAAGGCGTCGTGCTCGACATCGCCGAGGAGGATCTCGAAGGGCTGCAGGACGTCGAGCGCGACAGCCACGGCCACCTGCGCATCGCGGAAGTGAACCTCGGCGAGATCCTGAAGTCGCAAGTGCAGGCGCGCCTCCGGGCGCTCGGCATCAAGACGACGATTGCGGCGAAGAACATCGGCTACGAGCTGCGCTGCGCCGATCCGATCCCGCTCGACATGGAGTACACGCGCGATCTCGGCTACTGCGCGGCGAAGTACCTGATCGCCGGCGGCAACGCGGCGATGATCTCGATGCAGGGCGGCCACTTCATTCCCGTGCCGTTCGCCGAGATGACCGACGAGGCCACCGGCCGCTCGCTCGTGCGCCTCGTCGACGTGGCGTCCACCCGATATGCCATCGCGCGCCGCTACATGATTCGCCTGCGCCGCGACGACTTCGAGGATCCGCACCAGCTCGCGAAGCTTGCGAGCACGGTGAACCTCTCGCTCGAAGACTTCCGGCGGGAGTTCCAATCCCTCGTCACCGACGAGCCGCCGCGCCTGCGCATCGACGAGCGCGGCGAGGCGGAGGTGCGCTGACGCTCACGCCGCCGAATTGCCAAAATTGCCAGGATTGCCAAAATTGCCAAAAATTGGTGATCGTTAGCGGCACCGGGGCGGTTGGGGCCTCTGCGCGGCGCTGCAATCTCGCAACATTCAAATCCTGTCAATTTGGCAATCACCAGATTTTTGGCAATTTTGGCAATTAACAAATTTTGGCAATTGCACCGAGGACACCCATGGGTTTCGCCCGCCGTTGGTCACGCGTCTGCCAGGCGACGCTCGCCGCCATCTGTCTCGCGGTGGCCATGCCGCTCGCGCTCGAGTACCAGGGGGTGAGGCCGGCCTCCGCGACGGGCGCGGCCGCGAAGCCTGACGAGAGCCGCTTCACGCCCGTTGTTCTGGTTCCTCCCGGCGAGCTCGACGAGCCGATGGCGTTCGATATCGCCAAAAACGGCAAGGTCTATCTCGTCGAGCGCAAGGGCGCACTGAAGGTGTTCGATCCGGCCACAAAGACGACGAGCCTCGTCGCCGAGATCCCGGTGAATACGAAGTACACCAATGCCGCCGGCGTGCAGCGCGAGGCCGAAGAAGGGCTCGTCGGCGTCACGCTCGATCCGAACTTCGAGAAGACGAACTGGATCTACATGCTCTACGCCGAGCCGGCCGTGACGAAGCACGTGCTGGCGCGCTGGGAGATCAAGGACGGCGTGCTCGACGAGGAGTCGAAGAAGGTGCTGCTCGAGTACAGCACGCAGCGCGAGCAGTGTTGTCACACGGGCGGCGGTATGGCGTGGGATGCCCGCGGCAACCTGTACATCACCGTCGGCAACAACACCAGCAACTCGATCGGCTCGCAGACCGACGAGCGGCCGGGGCGCAGCAGCTGGGACGATCAGCGCGGCGCCGCGAATACGAACGATCTCAGGGGCAAGATCCTCAGGATTCATCCGGAGCCGGACGGCACGTACACGATTCCCGAGGGGAACCTGTTTGCGCCGGGCACGCCCGGCACGCGCCCCGAGATCTACACGATGGGGCATCGCAATGCCTGGCGCGTGTCGGTCGACAGCAAGACCGGCTACATCTACTGGGGCGAGGTCGGGCCGGACGCGAACGAGGACTCGGAGCTCGGGCCGCGCGGCTACGACGAGCTCAACCAGGCGAAGGGGCCGGGCTTCTTCGGCTGGCCGTACTTCATCGCCGACAACCGGGCCTATCCGTATTTCGATTACGTCAAGGACGTGGCGCTCGCGCCGAAGGACGCGGCGAAGCCGACCAACACGTCGGTGAACAACACGGGCCTGCGGGAGCTGCCGCCGGCGCAGCCCGCGTTCATCTACTACCCTTACGGTCCTTCCGAGAAATTTCCCGAAGTGGGCAGCGGCGGGCGATCCGCGACCGGGGGACCGATCTTCCGCCGCGCCGATTTCCCGAACGCGGCCCGGCCGTTTCCCGATTACTACGAAGGCAAGTGGCTGGCGGCCGATCTGTCGCGCGGCTGGATCATGGCGATCTCCATCGACGAGCAGGGCAACTATCAATCGATGGAGCGCTTCGTGCCGGCCTACCGCCCGTCGGAGATCATCGACCTGAAGTTCGGGCCGGACGGCGATCTGTACGTGCTCGACTACGGCAGCACGTGGTTTGCGAAGAGCGCGGACTCACAGCTCGTGCGAATCGAGTACAACGGCGGCAACCGCGTGCCGGCGATCTCGGTCAGCGCCGACCGCACCGGCGGCATCGCCCCCTTCAAGGTCGCGTTCTCGTCGGCAGGGACGAAGGATCCTGACGGCGATCCGCTGACCTACGAGTGGATCGTGGAGTCGGCCGCGGGCGGGGAGCCGCGCGTCTTCAAGCAGGCGAATCCGACGATTCCCTTCGAGCGCAACGGCATCTACTCGGCGACGCTGACGGTCACCGACTCGAGCGGCGGCAAGAATACGGACACCATCGACATCATCGCCGGCAACACGCCCCCGGCGGTGGCGCTCGACGTCAAGGCGGCGAACCGGACGTTCTTCACGCCGGGCGCGCCGATCGGCTACGCCGTGCGCGTCAGCGATCGCGAAGATGGTGCCGCGGCGGCGGCCCAGGTGGCGTTCAGCATCGACTACGTGCCGGAAGGATTCGACGTCTCGAAGCTCGAACACGGCCAGGCCACGGCCGATCCGTCGACGCGGTTCGCGGTGGCGAAGGCGCTGATCGCGGGCAGCGACTGTGCGACGTGCCACAACCGTGAGGCGAAGTCGCGAGGTCCGTCCTTCACCCAGCTCGCGGAAAAGTACAAGTCCGACGCCGAGACGCTGACGTATCTCGCCGGAAAGGTCCGAGGCGGCAGCACGGGCGTCTGGGGCCAGGAAGTGATGCCCGCGCATCCGCTCGTGAGCGTGCACGAGGCGAAGACCATCGCCGAGTACATGCTGAACGTGAACGACACGCGGCTGTCGGCGCTGCCGCTCCAGGGCACATACACGCCGACGATTCCAGAGGGGGACAACGGACGCGGTTCGGTGGTGGTGCGCGCGGTGTATTCCGACAAGGGGGCCGGCGAGTATCCCGCGCTGACGAGCGAGGCGATGACGATCCTGCGAAGCCCGAAGCTTGGTCCGCAGTCCGCCGACATCCAGCAGGGCATCACGGCCGCGCCGGCGCGCGGCGCGGCGGGCGCGATCCTGCCGAAGAACAGCTCGCACATCGGGTTCACGCGCGTCGACCTGACGGGGATCCGCTCAATCGAGCTCCTCGCCCAGGCGCAGGCGCGCGGCGGGCATGCCGGCGGGACCATCGAGATCCGTACCGGATCGCCGACGGGACCGATCATCGGCCGGCACGAGCTGTCGCTCGGCGGCGCGCAAGGGCCGACGGCGACGCAGATCCAGGAGAAAGGCGGCGCCGCGCCGGCGGCCGGGCAGGGACGCGGCGGCGGCCGGGGCGGTCGAGGATCGGGCGGGGGAGTGATCGTCCCGATCAAGCCGGCGGCCGGCGTGCAGGATCTCTACTTCGTGTTTCGCAACGACAAGGCGCTGGCGGTGCAGCCG
>JBOGIX010000505.1:0-11542 GCA_050744685.1 Vicinamibacterales bacterium
CGTCGTGGCCGTGCGAGGTTCGGTCCGAGCCGGCGCTTGCGGATGCGGCGCCCGAGTGCCCCCGCCTGCGCCGGCGGCGCCGGCCGAGCACGTCCCGGAGGGACTCCAAAATCGCTTCGTACTGCTCGAGTCCCAGCCGTACCTCGTCGGAGGTGACCCAGCTGTCCGGGTTAAGACGTTCGGCTGCCGCCTTCAGCTGTTCGCGCCGCTCCGGATCGGTCACTCGACCGGAAATGCTGGCCATCACTTCGGCGTAGCGTGCCCGCAGCCGTGCGAGACCCTCCGAACCGAGCTCCGCGTGCGCCGGGCTGAGCGGCTCGGCCGGGGCCGGTTCGACCGCGGGTGCCTCGGTGACAGGGCGAGGCTGGTGCGGATGTTGGCGCGGTTCGCGAGGAGGCCTCCCCGCTTCACGGTCGCGTCCGGGCTGCTGCTCCAAACGCCGCGGGGCTTCGTCGTCTCCCTTGAGGATCTGATTCCAGTCGAACCGGATGTCCGGGTGGTGTTTCTCGATCAGGCTGATGGCCTGTTCGTCGAGCGCAGCGCGGCCCACGCGGACGCCCGGAGGCGTGCGGAACCAGTACAGGATGCGGGTGCCGGGACGCGTCCGCCGTTTGGGGGTATGAACGACGAAGGTGTTTTCGTAGCCGCGTCTGTCGCGAGTAAACCGGAGGATGGGCAGGCCTACTTCCTTTTCTGCTTCTGGGCGCGTCCGTTCGGTGTGCGCGCGGCCGCGACCGCGACGCGCTTGGTCTTGCCCTTTTGGGCAGACGCCTTGGCCGGCGCCGCCTTACGTCTGGCCACGGGCTGGGCGGGCCGCTTCTTCGTGGCCGCGGGCTTTACTGCCGGTGGTTTGCCCGGTTCGGCGGCGCGGCGTGGTTCGGCAGCCGGCGCGCGGTGCGCGAGCGTGAACCGCGTCTGATCGCCAATCGTATGATAGCTCCAGATTTCCGCGACATTCACGGCGTTTTCGTGCGCGAGCCGTCGCGCGATGTCGACGCAGCCGGCCGGGACGTAGAGATGGAAAGGGGCCCGTGCCCGGCCGAGATGGGCCCACTGCGCCATGGCTTCGAGGTGATTGACCGACTCGGCAGTTTCGACCTCGACCGTTCCGGCCAGTTTCCGGCCGGTGTCGGTCGTCGTCAGCACCAGGTCGGGGAAAATCTGCACCTGCCCGATGCGCACCGGAACCGTCTGGTCTTCGCCGATGTTCGTCACGACATCGTGTTTTCGTTTAAGTTTGACCTGCAGCAGCCGAATAACACGATCGTGCTCGAGCTGCTCGCGGACGGGTCTGACCAGAATTGGGCTCACTTGACCTCCCCGGACGAGACAGTACCCCGAATTCGGCGTTCTGAGAACCGGGAATTTTGACTGGCACCTGCAGAAATGTATAGATATGGGCAATTCCCCAAAATGGACCTCGGCTTGACGTACAAATTGTTCGGGCTGAGAATCATCCAGTGATCGCGCCTGCCGAGCCCCGGTCCACGGATGCCGCTACGCGCACCATCCTGATCGTCGATGACGATCGGTCGGTGGCGGACACGTTCGCCAGGATGCTGAAGCTCGAGGGTTTCGGCGTGGCCACCGCCCTGTCGGCCGATGCCGGCCTGGAAGTCGCCAACTCGACCCCCGTCGACGCGATCATCCTGGACATGCGCATGCCCATCAAGAGCGGGCTGCAGTTCCTCCGCCTCGTCCGCAAGGAACCCCACCTCGCCAACGTTCCGGTGGCCATCGTGACGGGCGACTACTTCCTGTCCGAGCCCGTGCAGCAGGAACTGCGTTCGCTTGGCGCGTCGATCCGGTTCAAGCCTTTGTGGCTGGAGGATTTGATCGTGCTCGCGAAAACCCTGGTCGGCTACTCCAACGCGTGAACGATCGTTTCCTCAGGGCCTGCCGCCGCGAGCAGGTCGACATGACGCCGGTGTGGTTCATGCGCCAGGCCGGCCGCTACATGGCGGAATACCGCGCGCTCCGCGCCCGCTATTCCCTGCTGGAGATCTGCCGCGAGCCCGAGCTCGCCGTGGCGGTGACGCTGCAGCCGGTGGACGTCATCGACGTGGATGCGGCCATCCTCTTCTCGGATCTGCTGGTGCCGTTCACGCCGCTCGGCCTCGCGTTCGATTTCGTGAAAGGGGAAGGGCCGTCCGTCGAGAACCCGATCCGGTCCGCCGGTGATGTGGACGCGCTGCGCCGGTTCGAGCCCAGGCAGGCGCTCGGGCACGTGCTCGACACGATTCGGCTGCTGCGTCGCGAGCTGGACGGGCGCGTGCCGCTCATCGGCTTCGGCGGCGCACCGTTCACGCTGGCGGCGTACGCCATCGAGGGCGGGCCCTCGACGACCTACACGCGGACCAAGTCGTTCATGTACGCGCAGCCGCAGGCGTGGCATCGGCTCTGCGAGCGGCTGGCCGCGATGATCGCCGACTACATGCGCGCGCAGATCGAGGCAGGCGTCCAGGCCGTCCAGATCTTCGACTCGTGGGCCGGCGCGCTCGGGCGGGCGGACTATCGCGAGTTCGCGCTGCCGCACACGAGGTTCATTTTCGACGCGCTCCGCGATCGAGGCGTGCCCCTGATTCACTTCGGCGTCGGCACCACGGCGATTCTTCGCGATCTCGCCGAAGCCGGCGGCGACGTCGTCGGGGTGGACTGGCGCCTCCCGCTCGACGAAGCCTGGGCCATCGTCGGTCCCGAGCGCGGCATCCAGGGCAATCTGGATCCGTCCGTGCTGCTCGGGCCCGCGGAGCGTATGCGCACGTCGGCGGCCGACGTGCTGGGGCGCGCGGCCGGACGGCCGGGTCACATCTTCAATCTCGGCCACGGCGTGCTCCCCTCCACGCCCATCGAGCGCGTCCAGGAGCTCGCGCGATTGGTGCATCGTGAATCGAGACGAGCGGCGATCACGTAGTCTCCAGTTTTCAATCGCCAGTTGCCAGATTTTCTCTCCTGGTTTGCCAGTTTCTGCCGGGGGGCGCCGCTTCGCTCTGGAAACTGGGAACCTTGAAGAAGTCGACTGGAAATGGCGGCCAACAAGGACCTGGAACCGGCAACCGGTAACTGGAAACTGAGTCGAACTGGAAACTGAGACAAACTGGGAACCAGTGAAAGCCCTGGACACTGGGAACTGGAAACTGGCAACTGGCCACTGAAATAGTCCTGATCATCGGCGCCGGCGTCACCGGGCTCGCTGCCGCCTTCGAGCTCGCACGCCGAGGCATGCCGTTCGTCTTGCTCGAGGCGTCGGGTCGCGCGGGCGGCTTGATCCAGACGGAGCACGCGCACGGGTTCACCATCGATGGCGGCCCGGATTCGCTGCTCGTGCAGAAGCCCGCGGCCATCGAGCTCTGCGCGGAGCTGGGTCTTGGCGCGAGGCTCATGCAGACCACGCCGCCGCGCTCCGCTTTCGTCCTGAAGAACGATCGCCTTCACGCACTGCCCTCCCCCTCCGTGCTGGGCATTCCCACGAGCGCCAGCGCGCTTGCGAAGTACGACCTCCTTGGCTGGGGCGCGCGCGCGAGGATGGCGATCGAACCGCTCGTGCCTCCGCGCGCAGTCGCCGACGAGTCGGTTGGCTCGTTCTTCCGGCGGCGATTCGGGCGCGCCGCGGTAGGGCTGATCGCGGAGCCGCTGCTCGGCGGCATCCATGCCGGAGACGTCGAGCAGCTTTCGATGCGCTCGTTGTTTCCCCGCCTGGTCGACGCCGAGCGCGAACCCGGGCGCGTGATGCGCAGCCTCTCGCGCGCACGAAAGGGAGCGCCGCCGCCCCAGGGTCTCTTCCGCGCCCTGCGCGGCGGCATGAGCGAGCTCACCGACGCCATTGTTGCTGCCCTGCCATCCGGATCCGTGAGGCTGCATTGTCAGCCGGCCGATCTGCATCGCGGTTCCAGCGGATGGCGGATCACCTCGGGGACGGACACCATTGATGCGGCCGCCGTGATCCTGGCCGCTCCGGCGCATGCGGCACGCCGGCTGCTCGCGGATGCGGATCCGCAGGCGTCGGAATTGTGCGGCAGCGTGCCGTATGTCTCGACTGCCAGCATCGCGCTCGGGTTCCGCCGCGACGACATCGCCCATCCCCTCGCGGGCAGCGGCTTCGTCGTCGCACGCCGCCATCAGCGCTCGCGCATTACCGCGTGCACGTGGGTGTCGTCGAAGTGGCAGTCTCGTGCGCCGGAAGGTCACGCGCTGCTGCGTGCATTCGCCGGCGGCGCACGCGATCCATCGGCTGTCGACGCGACGGACGAAGCGCTTGTCGAGGTGGCGCTGCGGGATCTGTCGGGCGTGCTCGGGATCAGGGGTGCGCCGGTCCTCACGCGCGTGTACCGATGGCGCGACGCGGGAGCACAGCACACTGTCGGTCATCGGGCGAGGATGGAGGCGCTCAGGCACCGCCTGCACGCGCTTCGTGGACTCTATGTTGCGGGCAGTGGATACGGCGCCATCGGCATTCCAGACTGTGTGGCGCAGGCACGGCAGGTAGCCGCGGCCGCCGCGGATTACGTTAGGATGAGAGCGTGAGAGTCACAACGATATCGGCGATCGCGATCGTCCTCTGTGGATTCACTGCGCTGCCGGCCGCCGGGCAGCGTGCGAACACGAAACAGCCCCGGCCCAACGAGGCCGTCACCCGCGAAGACGGGCTCGGGCGGGAGCTCGTGCAGCTGCTGGCCGAGATCAAGAAGAAGGACACGGGGCAGCTCGCGGTGTCCGAGGAAGATGGACGGTTCCTGCGGCTGCTGATCGCGTCGAGCGGCGCGAAGCGGGCGCTCGAGATCGGCGGGGCGAGCGGCTACAGCGCGATCTGGATGGGGCACGGCCTTCGCGCGACCGGGGGCAAGCTCGTGACCATCGAATACGATCCGGCGCGCGCGAAAGAGCTCGCCGAGAACGTCAAACGCGCCGGGCTCGCCGATGTCGTCCAGGTGGTCGCCGGCGACGCCTTCCAACAGATCCCGAAGCTGGCCGGCACGTTCGACTTCGTGTTCCTCGACGCGTGGAAGAAGGACTACAAGCGGTTTTTCGACCAGGTCTATCCGCGCCTCGACGCCCGCGGCCTGTTCGTGGCCCACAACGTCGTCAACAAGCGCAACGAGATGGAAGATTTCCTCGACGTGATCCACAAACATCCCTCGCTCTGGACGACGATCGTGTCGCCGTCGGGCGAAGGGATGTCGGTGTCGATGAAGCTGAAATGAGCGGGCGTTACTCTTCGGCCTCGGCGGGCTCGGCCTCGGCGACGGGAGCAGCGGCCACCTTCTTGGTCACCCGCTTCTTTCGCGTCTTCCCGCCGCGGGCGCCGGCCGGCACGGGTTCGTCGCTCGGTTCGAGCTTGGACAAGCTCGTAAGGAACTTCTTCATGCCGTGCTCGTCGAACTGGACGCGCGTGTACGCATCTTCCACCGCAACCACGGAGCCCAGGCCATAAGTGGGGTCAACCACGCGTGCCCCGACGTCGAACCGCTTCATCAGCATCCTCCCGGCAGTCGCTTGGGCTGCCGCAACTGCAAGCGTATCCGAGAGTTAGCTGAGGCGTCAAATGCGCACGCCGGAGGCGGGCGATTTCTCCCCCGCTGCCTGAGCCGCAACCCCGCCGCATGGCCGGGTCTCACCCCCGTTCCAGCACCTCCCCTCCGACGTCGACCTTGCGCTCCGGCGCACCCGGCGGCGCATGCTAGAGTCGTTCACCGTGCGTCCGGTCCATATCATCGGCGCGTCGCTCGACCTCGGCGGCAATCGCCGCGGCGTGGACATGGGTCCCTCCGCCCTGCGCATCGCCGGCCTCGCGGAACGCCTCACCGCTCTCGGCCTGACCGTCGTCGATGAAGGGGATCTCGTCGCGCCGATTCCCGAAATCAGGGACGTCGGCGATCCGAAGAAGAAGTACATCGACGAGATCGCCGAGGTCTGCGATCGCCTCTATGCGACGGCGCTTGCGGCGCTCGACCATGGCGGGTTTCCGCTCGTCCTCGGCGGCGATCACAGCCTGGCGGCCGGATCGGTCGCGGCCACTGCCGCGCACGCCCGCCGGGGAGGGTCGCGTCTCGGCCTGATCTGGGTGGACGCGCACGGCGACATGAACACGCCGGCCACGAGCGGCAGCGGCAACGTGCACGGCATGCCGCTCGCGTCGCTGCTCGGGCCCGAGCCGGCCGAGCTCTCGCGCATCGGCGGGTTTTCCCCGAAGGTGCTGCCCGGGAACACCGTGCTCATCGGCATACGCAACCTCGACGAGCGCGAGAAGGAAATCGTGCGCGGCTCCGGTGTCCGCGTCTTCACGATGAAGGACATCGATCGCTCGGGCATCGCCACCGTGCTCGAGCAGGCCCTGGCGTATGCGGGACAGAACACGTCGGGCGTGCACGTGTCGTTCGATCTCGACGTGTGCGATCCGACGATCGCGCCGGGCGTCGGCACGCCCGTCAAGGGAGGCCTGGACTACCGCGAGGCGCACATGGCCATGGAGATCGTGGCGGACTCGGGCCTGCTGCGCGGGCTCGATCTGGTGGAAGTGAATCCGATCCTCGACGATCGCAACCAGACCGCGATTCTCGGCGTGGAACTGGCGGCGTCTGCGCTCGGCCAGAAAATTCTGTAGCGATCTAGGCGCGCCACGGGCGCGCGGCCACCGGGGAGTCCGAGGGGGGAAGCCCCTCGGATCTAGTTACGTCCCGCGCGCGATCTTCCGCGTGCCCGGTCCCTGCGGGTTCACGGCGGCCAGCATCTGCTGCAGCACTTCGACCAGCATCAACAGCGAAAAGGGTTTCTGAATGAGGCGGGTGTTCGGCCGCATCGTCTCGAGCTGACCCGATTCGTTCGGCACCGCCGAAAAGATGATCACCGGCGTCGGCGGCGGGATCGAGAGGATGACCTCGCGGCCGGAGCCCCGGCCGAGGCGCAGGTCGATCACGGCGGCCTGCACCGGCTGCTCGGCGAGCCGATCGAGCGCACCGTCCGCCGTCTCGGCCGACACGACGTCGAACCCGTGCAGCGCAAGGAACTTCTCGAGCGGTCCCCTTACCGACGCATCGTCTTCGACGACGAGCACGAGAGGTCTGGACATTGGCAGCCCCGCAGCGGGCGCGTGCCCGCGGTGAAGTCGCGCTGATCATACGGCGAGGCGCGAAGATCTGCCAACGCGCCCGGTGATCTGCTCCGGGCGCATCGGGCATGTTTTCGTCCTGTCGTGCGGTTGTGCGCGCCCGCTTCAGCGCAGTGCCGGCACTGGCCGTCCGCGACCCACTGCGCGAGGCGGGAAAATAGTCTCCGCTCGTACGCTCGCTGCGCTCGGTGCCGCGGCGAGTACGGATGGTGTTCACGACAGATGTCAGGCGCACTGATGCGCCGGTGGTGGTCAGGCTTACGCGGATCACAGGGTCCAAACTCGCCGCGAGGAATCGCTTCGACCATTTTCCGGCTGCGCGGCGCGTCGCCTCGCTCCGAGGGTCGCGGCCGTCCAGCACCGGCACCGCGCGCGCGGGCGCACGCGCTAGGGACAGTCGTCACGGCACGAGTCGGGCGGTTCAGACTGTCCGTCTCGGTTCTTACTGCGTGGTAGGATCGAAGCCTCGCGGGCCGCTAGCTCAGTGGTAGAGCACCTGACTTTTAATCAGGGTGTCCCGGGTTCGATCCCCGGGCGGCCCATCTAAAATTCTAACAAAAACAGTGAATGCCGAGCGTGATGACTGCGGAGCGATTTTAGGTCACAGATAGGTCACACGCGAGAAGCCGAAATGCCTGTAACGCCGTCGCGCGCGCTGGGCGCGTGTCGGAGTCGGTCGCTCTCGATCGGCGGGCTGCCGCGCCACGCGCGTATACTTCCCAACGCTGAGCACCGTTGTCGGGCCGCGCGAGATCGAGAATCCTGCGATCGTCCGTTCGGGACTGCCGTCGCTGTTTCTGCGATGCTCGGTCCGGCATCGCGCGAATTGCGAGCGTGTCTCGACGGCGCGGAACGTGAAGACCGATCGCTTCCATGACGCTCCGCTTTCGTGTTACATTCGCCGGCCAATGCAGGTAGCCGAAGCGAGCGAATCCATCGGCGAACAGCCGACGCCGATCGCCCGTCCTCCGTTGAAATGGGCCGGCGGGAAGCGTTGGCAGTTACCGCACGTTCGTCCGCTATGGCGTCGCCAGGGCGAGAACGTTCGGCTCGTCGAACCATTCTGCGGCGGACTCGCGATCGCGCTCGGCCTCGCGCCGAGCCGCGCGCTCCTGAACGACATCAATCCGCACGTAATCACTTTCTACCGACGACTGAAACGCGGGCTTCGCGTCTCGATCGAGATGGCGAACGAGAGCGAGCTCTATTACAAGCACCGGACGCGCTTTAACGCGCTTCTCGCGGCGGGACGTGGCGACTCGAACGAAGCCGCGTCGCTCTTCTACTACCTGAACCGGACCGGCTATAACGGCCTCTGTCGCTTCAACCGAAGCGGCGAGTTCAACGTTCCGTTCGGGCGCTACAAGACGATCGCCTATACGACCGACTTCGCGGCTTACCGACAGGCGTTCGCCGGATGGGACTTCACGAATCAGGACTTCGCGTCGCTGGCTCTCGAACCGACCGATTTCATTTACGCCGATCCGCCGTAAGACCTGGAGTTCACGGCTTACGCGAAGGACGGATTCTCATGGGCCGATCAAGTCCGAGCGGCTGAGTGGCTCGCCGAACATCGCGGTCCCGTCGTTCTCTCCAATCAAGCGACCGATCGAATCGTGAGCCTGTATAAAGCGCTCGGCTTCTCGCTGCGTTTCCTTCAGGCGCCGCGGATGATTAGCTGCACCGGCGATCGCACACCGGCGCGCGAAGTCCTCGCGACGCGGAATCTCTAGCGATGTCGCCGGGAGCTACGGGAACCGGCGCCGTCCTCGAAGCGATGATCTTGCCGGCGCTCGCGCATGGCGGCTATACGACTCGCTCTCAGGTGAATATCGGACATCGTCTCGGCCGCGGCAAGCACCGTATCGATGCGATCGCCGAAAAGAACGGGAAGGCGTTTCTCGTTTCGCTGAAGTGGCAGCAAACGTCGGGAACCGCTGAGCAAAAAGTCCCCTTCGAAGCGATCTGCCTTTCCGAAGCGCTGATGAGCGGCTCCTACGAGCGCGCGTACATCGTGCTCGGCGGAGACGGCTGGAGCTTGCGCGATTTCTATACGACCGGTGGCCTCGACCGCCACTTGAACAATCTCGGAGCCGTGAAGATCGTCACCTTGGAGCGGTTCATCGCTTTGGCGAATAGCGGCAGACTGTCGGACGCGTGAACGAGAACCGCACGGACTACCGATACGACATCGCGTTTTCGTTTCTCGATCGATCGAGATGAGCCGCTCGTAAGACGGCTAACGGAAAGTCTCGGACGAGAGGCGAAGGTCTTTTTTTCGCCCGAAAGGCAACGGGAGATCGGAGGGACCGACGGCGTCGCCTCGCTTTCGTCCATTTACCGGAGAGAGTCGCGACTAGTCGCGATTATTTACCGGCCCGAATGGGGAAGCACGCGATGGACGGCGGTCGAGCAACAGGCGATTAGAGAGCGAGCCTTCGACTCCGCCTCCTATGACTTCTGCACTCTGATTCCTCTCGACCGAAGCTTTCGAACTCCGGATTGGTTCCCGATCACACGCTTCTGGCTCGACTTCGATCGCTTGGGAGAAGCGGGACTCGTAGCCGTGCTCTCGGAACGGCTCCGTCAGGCCGGGAGAAGTCTTCCTTTGGAGACAGCCGAAGATGTCGCCAAGCGGCTCGACCTAAGAGCGCGTCGAAGGCGAGAGCGCGACGCGTTCATTGGTTCGCGGAGCGGCGTGGAAGCTGCCGACGCGTCGATCTCTGAACTGTTCGACATACTCACGGAAAAGGCGGCATCGTGTTCGGTTGCGATCGAGCGCGACAACCTGTCAAGGCTTGCTCTTTCTCGCGACGGCTACAGCGTCGTTCTATCTTGGGATAGTTCTAGCAATACCGTGGACGGCTGTCCTCTAAAGGTCGAGACTTTCGGCCCGCTTCGAGTCTACATCGGCCTCGCGGTTTCCAACCTGCCGCAACAGATTCCGCCGACGCCGAAATCAACTGAGCTTTACGGTTTCGATCTAACTGACACGGGCGAAAAGGGATGGCGCGAGAATACGCCAGGAGAACGCTTCTATTCGCCGCGCTCGCTCGCGGACGAATGTCTCAGGCGGCTACTTCTGATGATCGAAGAGGCAGATGCGTAGACAAGCGCGTATGGCGCAGAATGCGCAACGTCTCCGCGCTACTCGGTTACGACCGGAGCGGGAATACCGGACGACGCTCGAAGACGTTCCGTCACAACCGACGAGATCGATCCTGCCTTCTCGTCGGCCTCACGGTCGATAAGCGCCATAAGCTGAAGCGGAATCGCGACGGTACTCGCGCAGAGCGGACACGCGGCTGATGCTGACGCTGTCGACGGCTCTGTTGGGAGGACATTCGTGCGTCACAGGAACTCCTCAATGTCGCGCGGACGCGGTCCGGAGCGACCACCGCCACCCCGAGATGCGACGACATAGATGCGGAAGCCGGTCCTCGCCCGGCTGGCCGCGTGAGCGCCGCGATAGTGCGGCGTGCGAGGCGTGGTTCAGGTAAACGCCGAAGCACCGGGGCGTGTCGCCGCGGTGATCAGTGCGTGGTCAGAGGGAACCCAGACTCGACGCCTTTGAGGCGTTCGAGCTGTAGGTCGGGCCCGTGTCGCTTCGGCGGCAGGACCCGCGGAGGACCAATCCGCTGCGTTCCTTATACTCCCGTAGCCTGCTGCTGGCAAACGAGCGCGGCGGCCGGTTACTCCGCGGCCGGTGACTCCACTTGACAGCCTAGTAATTCAATGGCACTGTCTGCGTCGGGTTCACTTGAATGTCTAGCGAAGTCGAGCTTTTACAAGGCGCTTTGGACCTCATTCTGTTGCGCGCGCTGGAGGCGATGGGCCCCCAGCACGCCTACAGTCTCGCCGCCCGTCTTGAACAAGTGTCCAAGTCCCGTCTCACGCTGAAGCAGGGCACGCTGTATCCAGCGCTCGTTCGCCTCGAGCAGAACGGCTGGATCAAGGGCAGTTGGCGCAGGACCGAGAACAATCGCGAGGCGAAGTACTACAGCATCACCAAGGCAGGCACGCGGGCGCTCGCGAAGGAAACCGAGCGGTGGCGGCGCCTGGCCGGCTTCGTCGACGCTCTCTTGTTGAACGAGCCGTAGCGATGGCGACCATCCGGCGGTTCCTGCATCGCCTCGTCCATTTCCTCCAGCCGCACCGCGCTGAGTCCGAGCTCGAACGCGAGCTGGCCGCGCACCTCGGTGTCCTCGAGGACGAGTACAAACGTCGAGGGCTGACCGAGGCCGAAGCCCGCTTGGCGGCTCGACGTGCGCTTGGTGGAGTGGCGCGGGCGAAGGAGCTGCATCGCGATGCGCGGTCGTTCCGGTGGCTCAACGACCTCCGGCAGGACACCCGATTCGCTGTGCGCGCGCTCCTGCGCGCACCGGGGTTCACCGCGGTCGTCGTCGGCACCCTCGCGCTCGGCATCGGCGCCAACAC
>JBOGIX010000506.1:0-9734 GCA_050744685.1 Vicinamibacterales bacterium
CGACGGGATTCGCGGGCAGCCACCTGCTCGATCACCTGCTCGAACGCGAGCCTCGCGTCGTCGGCTGGGGCAACCCGCGCGGCCGGCAGGTGCCGGACGACTGGAGCTCGCGTGTGGAGTGGACGTCGGTCGACGTCACCGACCTAGCGGCGATCGAGCGCGCGCTCACCGCACATCCTCCATCGGTGGTGTATCACTGCGCCGGCTTTGCCGACGTGCAGCGCGCCTCCGCGGATTCGACACAGGCGCTGCGCGTCAACGTGATCGGCACGCACGCGCTGCTCACTGCGCTCGAGCGCTGCGGCCTGCGTGTTCCAGTCCTCGTGACGGGCTCGGCGCTGGTCTACCGGCCGTCCAGCGATGCGCTCACCGAAGAGTCCCCGCTCGGTCCCGCGAACGCATACGGCATCAGCAAACTCGCCCAGGAGATGGTGGCGCGGCGTGGCGGGCCTCATGTGATCGTGGCACGCCCCTTCAATCATGCCGGGCCGCGCCAGTCGGATGCGTACGTCACGTCCAGCTTCGCGCGTCAAATCGCCGAAGCGGAGGCAGGCGTGCGCGAGCCGATCCTTCGCGTGGGCAACCTGGACTCGTGGCGCGACATCACGGACGTGCGCGACACCGTTCGCGCCTACACGAGCCTCGTCGAACGCGGACGACCCGGAGTGCCGTACAACGTCTGTCGCGGCGAGGCGTACCGCGTCGGCGATCTCCTCGACAGGCTGGTCCGCCAGTCGAAACGACCCATCCGCGTCGAGGCCGATCCCGCACGCTTTCGCCCGAGCGACAACCCCGTCGTACTCGGCAGCGCGGCGCGGCTGCGGGCCGACACCGGGTGGGAACCGCGCATCAGCATGGATCGCACGCTGGCGGATCTGCTCGATTACTGGCGCCAGGCGCTGTCCAGTCCGCCAGGGGCGTAGCGAAAGCGGCCCATGGGCATCTTTGCGGGTGGCTTCCGCCTTCCGCCTGGTCAGGCGGAAGATCCGCGGGGCATTCTTCCGGCTGAAGCCGGAAGCCACGAGATGAGACATGCACATGGCCTCTCGCCGACGGTCCGCCATCGCACGTCCCGCCAGTGAAAGCCACAACGAGGTCGCGCGCAAATGGGTGCACATCGCTTTCGGCGCCGGCGCCCTGCTGCTGCGGTACCTGTCCTGGTGGGAGGCGGCGATCGTCGCAGCTGCCGCGGTCGTGTTCAATATCCGGCTGCTGCGGACGCTGTCGCGCGGCAGGCTCCACCGCGCGCACGAGATCGATCGGGATCTTCCGGCGGGGCTCGTCCTCTATCCCCTGTCCGTACTGATCCTGATTCTCTTCTTACCGTCGCGCCTCGACATCGTCGCGGCCGCGTGGGGTGTCCTGGCCGCCGGCGACGGCGCCGCCACGCTCGTTGGCCGTCGCTTCGGCACGCGGAAGTGGTCATGGAACCGGCACAAGAGCGTCGCCGGATCCCTGGCAATGGTAGTCGCCGGGGGCATGACCGGAGCCTTTCTCGCATGGTGGTGCCGCCCGGCGGTCATTCCGCCGCCCTACCTGTGGTTCTCGCTCTTCGCTCCGTTTGTCGCAGCGCTCGTCGCGGCCGGCGTGGAAACCGTTCCGATCCGCCTGGACGACAACCTGTCGGTCCCCTTGACGGCAGCGTCGGCGCTCTGGGCGCTGTCGCTCGTCAGCGAGGATCTGGCCCTGGCGTTTCTGTTCTCGATGCCCGCGGCGCTACTGGTCGCGCTGCCGGCGAATCTCGCCGTAGCGTGGATCGGCCATCGCATCGGAGGAGTCACCGCCTCGGGCGCCGCCGCCGGGGTGATTATCGGCACCACGATCTACGTGAGCACCGGCTGGCCTGGTTGGCTCCTGCTGCTGGCGGCATTCGGCGCGGCAACCCTCAGCTCCCGCATGGGGCTCGAGCGGAAGACGCTCCTTGGGATCGCTGAGGATCGCGGCGGACGACGGGGAGCGGGCAATGCCGTGGCAAACACCGGGATCGCAGCCGTCGCGGGGCTGTTGTCCGTGGTGTCGTACGACCAGCTTGGCGGCCTGATCGCGTTCACCGCTGCCCTTACCGCCGGCGCCAGCGATACCGTCGCGAGCGAGATCGGCAAAGCGTGGGGACGCCGCACCTGGACACTGACACCCTTCGCGCGTGTCACGCCGGGGACCTCCGGCGCCATCTCGCTCGAGGGCACGGCCGCCGGGGTCGTCTCGGCGGCGGCGCTGGCGGCACTCGCCAACGGGGTCGGGCTGATTCCTGCCGAGTTGATTGTCGTCGTGGTCGCGGGAGCCACGGCAGGAGCGTTTGCAGAGAGCCTGCTCGCCCCGACGTTCGAAGGCGCGGGCCTGCTCAATAACGACGCGCTGAACCTGATCAACACCGCCATCGCCGCGTTCGCAGCGCTGGCCCTGGCAGGCGCGGGCCGGTGATCAGCGGCCGAGCGGCTGCGCTCGTGGAGCTCTCGCGGCCCTTCACCCTGCTGGCGCCTGCGCTCGGGTTCGCATCGGGCGCTGTGACTGCCGCAGGCGCCGAGCCGCGCGAGCCGCTCGGGCCGGCGTTGATGCTGTATCCGATCCTCGGCGTGGTGATGGCCGCGGTGCTGAACGCCGGGTCGAACGTGCTCAACCAGATCTGCGACCTCGACATCGATCGCATCAACAAGCCGCAGCGGCCGCTTCCCTCCGGCCGGCTGACGGTTGCCGGGGCGTGGACGTTCACCATCCTCGCTTACGCCGTCGCCCTGGCGCTCGCCTGGAACGTCGCGCCGGGTGGCCGGCGCGAATGCTTCTGGATCGTGATCGCGGCCGCGGCGCTCACCGTGATCTACTCGGTGCCGCCATTTCGCACCAAACGCTTTGGCATCTGGGCCAACCTGACGATCGCCATCCCGCGCGGCGTCCTGCTCAAAGTCGCGGGGTGGTCTGCGGTGAAGACGACTGCCGGCGTCGAGCCGTGGTTCATCGGCGCAATATTCGGGTTGTTCCTGCTAGGGGCAACCACGACCAAGGACTTCGCCGACATGGAAGGCGATCGGCTGGGCGGCTGCCGCACGCTGCCGATCGTCTACGGCGTGAGGCGCGCCGCCTGGCTGATTTCTCCGTCCTTCATCCTGCCGTTCGTGCTGATCTCGATCGGCGCGTTCGCGGGGATTCTCACCGGCAACTTTCTCCTGCTGCAGCTCTTGTCCTTCGCGCTGACCCTCTACGGCACGTTCGTGTGTTATCTGATGCTCAAGCGCCCCGACGATCTTGCCGTCGACGCGAACCACGTCTCGTGGGTGCACATGTACCGAATGATGTTCGTGGCGCAGGTCGGGTTTGCTGTCGCTTACTTCTTCTGACGACGTCAACTCTCACCTTCTGACGACGTCAACTCCCAACCTCCAACTCCCAATTTCCAAGGCGCGTGGCTCGAAGAAGCCGGGCGAATCTCGACGGTTGCCTAGCCTTCGACCCAGTGCCCACGAACCAACGCGAGTTGGGAGTTGGAAGTTGACACGTCACGATGATCTCTGCGAAGCTGCGATGAGCGAACATATAGCGAAACATGCCAGAACAGCCGGCAATTTTCGACCTCGGCACACCGAAGACGATACGCACGCTGGCCCTGCAGATTAAAAAGGATGGGCCGTCCGCCGCGCTCGATGAAGCGCAGCTCCGGGCCGACGCGGCGCGGTACCAGGAAATCACCTGCCGGTCGGCTCTGAACCCCGTCCAGGGCATGCCGTTCAACTGGACGCTGAATCCCTACCGCGGCTGCACGCATGGCTGCCACTACTGCTTCGCGCGGCGCTATCAGACGCAGTTCGAGCTTGGTCCGGGCGACGAGTTCTCGTCCGTCATCCTCGTCAAGACCAACCTCGTCGACGTCCTTCGTCGCGAGCTCGACCATCCCTCGTGGAAGCGCGAGCAGGTCGCGGTGGGAACGGCTACGGATCCGTACCAACCGATCGAGGGCCATTACAAGCTCACACGCGGCTCCCTGAAATCGCTGGCGGCCGCCCGGACGCCGATCGGCCTCGTCACCAAGGGGCCGATGGTGGTGCGCGACGCCGATATCCTCGCCGACATGAGCCGTCGCACCGGCTCGACGGTGTATCTGAGCGTCCCGACCGTGGACGAGCGCGCCTGGGCCTCGCTCGAGCCGGGCACGGCGCATCCGCTGCAGAGGCTGCGAGCCGTCCGCACGCTGGCCGATGCCGGCGTCCACGTCGGCGTGCTCATGGCGCCGATCGTCCCGGGATTCATGGACCGGCCCGAACAGCTCGAAGCCACCGTGAAGGCCGTTGCCGATCACGGCGCCCGTTTCGTCGGCGCCAACGTCATGTATCTCAAAGGGGGAACGAAGGATCACTTTCTCGGCTTCATCCGGCGCGAGTTCCCGGAGATGCTCGAGGGGTTCGAGCGGATGTACGCGGGCGCCTACGCGCCGCAAGGCTACGCCGCCTCGATCGCCGCGATGATGCGCACGCTCCAGAAGCGCTACGACGTCAGCGCGCGCGGAAAGCGGCCGCCGGCGCCTGCCGAGCCCGACAACGAGATGGTGGAAAGGAAAGAAGAGAACGGAAAGGCGGAACAGGCCGCGTTCGAGTGGTGAAGATCAACTCCCAACTCCCAAAGCACTCTCTTCGAAGAGATCGCATTGGGAGTTGGACGTTGGGAGTTGACGCGACCCGGTTCACGCGATAGCAGCCAGCTCCGAATAGGCCCCGCCGGCGCTGCTGACGTCGATCGCGAGCGCTCCCTCCCGCACCTCGGCGACGAACGTGTCCCCTTCGTTCCAGCGCTGGCTGATCGGAAGCTTGATGCGCTCCTCGATGGTCCGTTTCAGGAAACGCGCACCGAACGCCAGGCTGTAGCCGTCCTGCACGATCTGCTCGAGCGCCTCCGGCGTGACCCGGAGGAACCGCTTGCTCCTGGTGAGTGAACGTTCGATCTTCTCGATCTGCTGGATCGCAATCTCCCGCACTTCGTCCTTCGTCAGCGGCTGGAACATTACGATCTCGTCGATGCGGTTACGGAATTCGGGTGTGAACCGGCGTTCCACTTCCCGCATGATCTCGCTTTTGATCTGCTCCACACCAGTCTGTCGGGAGAGGAACCCCATCGGGCTGCTCAGCTTCCGGAACACCTCCGAGCCGATGTTCGACGTCATGATGACGATCGAGTCGCTCAGGTACACGCGCTTGCCCCGGCCGTCGGTGATCCAGCCCTCGTCGAACGCCTGGAGGAACAGGTTCAACATGCTGGGACTGGCCTTCTCGACTTCGTCGAGCAGCACCACCGAATACGGATTGTCCTTCAGCTGATTCGTCAGCACGCCGCCGCGCTCCGACCCGACAATGCCGCGCGGCATCCCGATCAACTTGTCGACCGCCACCGCGCCATCCTGGTACTCCGACATGTCGACGCGGATCATCTTCTTGTCGTCGCCGAACAGGAACTCGGCGACCGACTTCGCCAGCTCGGTCTTCCCGACACCCGTCGGGCCCAGGAACAGCAGCACGCCGTCGGGACGGTCGAATCCATCCTTGAGCGGCCCCTTGTTGAGGACGAGCCGCCGCGCCACCGCGTTGATCGCGTTACGCTGGCCGATCACGCGTTCGCCCAGTCTCTCCTCCACGTTACGGAAGCGGTCGGTCACCTCGCGGAACACCATGTCTTCCGGGATGCGCGCCACCTTGGAGATGACGTTTACCACGTCGTTGCCCGTGACTTCCCAGCGCTTCGCGATCTCGGCGCGCACGGCAGCCGTGTCCAGCCAGCCGATCACCTTGTCGGGCAGCTGCAGGTGCCGCATGTACCGCGGCGACATCTCCAGCGCGGTCTCGATCGCATCGTCCTTGATGCGCACGGAGTAGTTGCGCTCCAGGCGCGAACGCAGGTTGTAGAGGATGGTGCGCGTTTCCTCGATCGAGGGCTCGGCCACGTGCACCGAACGGAAACGCCGCGCCAGCGCCTCGTCTTCCTGCATGAACTCCTTGTACTCGCTCAGCGTCGTCGCGCCGACGATGCGGACCTCGCCGCGCGCGAGCACGGACTTGAAGACGTTGGCGGCATCGGAGGGGGCGCCGAGCGCGGAGCCCGCGCCGATCATCGTGTGCACTTCGTCGATGAACAGGATCAGGCTTGGCCGTTCCTTGATCTCGCGGATCACGTTCTGGATGCGGTCCTCGAACATGCCGCGCAGCATCGTGCCGGCGACCATCGTGTTCATCTGCAGGTTGACGATCTGGCAGTCGCGCAGGCGGACGGGCACGCGATCCGGCTCGAACTCGATGCGGCGCGCGAGCCCTTCCGCGATGGCCGTCTTGCCGACGCCTGGTTCGCCCAGCAGCAGCACGGAATTCGCGCGCTCGCGGTGGCAGAGGATCTCCAGCACCTGATCCATCTCGGCGTCGCGCCCGTAGACGGGCGGGATCTTGTCCTGCCGCGCCAGCTGGTTCAGATTCGTGGCGAAGTGCTTGAGGAACGGCGGCAGCTCGAACCGCTTCTTGAGGCGCTCCTCGCGCAGCTCGTGGTCGCGCATCCGCGTGGCCAGCCTCGAGACCAGCGCTTCGGGATCGATGCCGTGGCGCCTGATGATCGACACCGGAATGCCCTGGGTCTCCTCGAAAATGGCCGAGAAGAGGTCCGTCGCTTCTACCGTGTGACGGCCGCTCCGGCTCGCGTGCAACAGGGCCAGCTTGAAGAGCAGCTTGGTCGACGGCGCCACCCGCAGTTCGCGGCCGGGAACGCTCGGCAGGATGCGGAGGTGCTCCTCGAGCGCCTGGAGGATCTCGTGCGGGTTCAGATTCAGGTCGCGCATGACCTGGCCGAACATGTCCCACTCGACCTGCGCAAACGCCAGACACACATGCTCGTTGGTCAGCAGCGCGTGCTCGCGCCTTCGCGCTTCGTCGAGCGCCCGATCCACGACGCGCTCGGCTGAGTCAGCCAGCTTGTTCTGCGGGATATCGAAATCCTCCACGGCCGCCTCCACTTACTCGCCCCCGACGACTGTCGAGCGCTTCTGGCGCGGATTACAGCAAGAGGCACGCCAGAAACGCAGGTGGCCGGGCTGGTGCGCTTAAGTACCTGGAACTGCGCGGACTAAGCACGGTGTGGCGTCTGCGCCACAGTAAACCTCGCCACCGACCGACGGCGGCAAGGATCCGAGTTCCATCAGACTGGTGGAGTGGTTTGCTAACAGGCGACAGCGTGTGTCGCCGGAAGGAGGGCGTCCGCGAGCGAGTGCTTACCGGATGCCCTGCAGCAGTGCCTGTACCCGCGCCTCGGTCGGCGGGTGCGTGCTGAAGAGCGACATGAGCCCGCCGCCCGAGAACGGCTTGATGATGAACATGTGCGCCGTCGCGGGATTGGCGTCGAGCGGCGCCCGTCGGGCAATGGCATCGATCTTCCGCAGCGCATCGGCGAGCGCATACGGGTTTCCGGTGATCCGCGCGGCGCCGGCGTCAGCGGCGAACTCGCGCGACCGCGATATCGCCATCTGGATCATCATCGCCGCAATCGGCGCGAGGATCATCATTGCCAGCAGGGCGATCGGATTGTTCTGGCCATCGCGATCGTCCCGGCCGCCTCCGAACATGCCCGCGTACATCGCCATGCGCGCGAGCATCATCACCGCCGCGGCGATCGTGGCCGCGACCGAGCTGATGAGAATGTCGCGGTGCTTCACGTGCGCGAGCTCGTGGGCGATCACGCCTTCGAGCTCGGGCTGGGACAGCGTACGGATGATCCCCTCGGTGGCGGCGACGGCGGCGTGCTGCGGATTGCGCCCTGTCGCGAAGGCGTTCGGCGACTGGTCCGGAATGATGTAGACCTTGGGCATCGGCAGGTTGGCCTGCCGCACGAGCCGCTCGGTCATCTGAAACAACGGATGCGACGCGTCCACTTGCTGCGCGTGATACATCCTGAGCACGATCTTGTCCGAAAACCAGTACGAGCCCAGGTTCATGACCGCCGCGAAGCCGAACGCGATGATGAGCCCCTGCTGGCCGCCCATCAGATCGCCGATGACCAGCAGCATGCCGCTGAGCGCGCCGAGAAGCAGTGCGGTTTTGAGTCCGTTGGCCATGATGTGCTTATTCTACCTCGCGGGAGGATGTCCAGCCGGCTTTCGCGCCGTTCTCCGAAACGGGGCCCCCGCCATGCGCAATCCTGCTGAGCAGGCATGCCAGGAAGGCCGCCCGCCACGGCAGATCGGCCAGGACGACGTGCTCGTGCAGCGCATGCGCGCCGTCGCCGTCGGGACCCAGGCCGTCTAAAGTAGGAACCCCCAGGGCCGCCGCAAAATTCCCGTCCGAGCCGCCCCCGGTTCCTCCCTCGCTCAGCTCGCGTCCGAGCTGCCGGGCGCAGGAGCGCGCCAGTTCATAGAGTTTGACAATGCCTGCCGTGCGCTCGAGCGGTGGACGACCGACGCCGCCCCGGACCTCGAGGCTCGTTCCCGGCACGCTCGTCGACAGGCTGCGGATCCTCTGCTCGATGCGTCGGGCATCCGCCATCGTCGGCACGCGCACGTCGATCGATGCGCGGGCGATGTCGGGGATGACATTCGTCCGCTCGCCCCCGGCAACGACCGTGACGTTGACGCTGACGCCGCGCTCGGGATCCTGGAGCGCTTCGAGCGCGACGATCTGGCGCGCCAGTTCGAGCACGGCGTTCGCTCCGCTGCCGGGGGCGATGCCGGCGTGCGCGGAAACGCCACGGACGACGAGCTCGAAGTCGCCGCACCCTTTCCGGCTGGTCTTGACACCGCCGCCCGGCAGCGACGGCTCGAGCACGAGCACGGCGCGGCTGCGGCGCGCCTCGGCCTCGATGATCGCCCGGGATGTGCCGCTGCCAATCTCTTCATCCGTCGTGAAGAGCATGGTGATCGACGGCCGCGACCCGCCGATCGTGTCGAGCGTTCGAACGGCCAGCATCGCGGCCGCGATCCCTGCCTTCATGTCGAAGATGCCGGGACCGTGAAGGCGTCCATCTTCCTCGCGAAACGGCATGCGCCCTATCTGCCCGACCGCCCAGACCGTGTCGATGTGGCCCAGCAGGAGGATCGGCCGCCCTTCGCCCTTGAACCCGGCGCGCACGTGATCGCCGCGCTCGTCTTGCGGCAATCGCTCGACCGCCGCGCCGAGCGCCGTGAGCTGCCGCGCGAGCGTCGCGCCGCAGCGGTCCACGGCAGCCTTGTCGGTGCTGGGCGATTCCGCGCGCACGAGCGCTTCGAGCGTGTCGAGCAGGAACGCGCGCTCGGACTCCGCATAATCGAGCAGGCGATGCACACCGGTATGTTATGTCGCTCGACCGCCGACGGCTGCCGGAGGAGCGCACGTAGTGTGGTTTTCGAGGCCTGATCCGCGAAAGCCCAGGCACAAGCTGGTTATAATCGGACGATGAAGGGCGGGCCACTCTGGCCGGCGATCGCGATGACAGCGTGCCTCGTTGCCAGCGCGTCGGCGCAGACACCACAACCGTTTCCCAAGCCAGGCGATCCCGGACGTCCGCAGCCTGCGCCACCCGTGTCGCGGCCGGTGCCTCCCGGCGCGAAGGTGCTCCCGCCAGAAAACACCGGACCCGCACCGCAGGCGCCGGGCGACGAGCCCACCGAGCAGACGCTCGGAGTGCCGGTTTATCCGGGTGCCCAGTTCATCACGTCGTACGATGCCGGACGCGGGCAGCGCTACTACCTCTTTGGTACCGCGTCGGATTTCGCGCAGATCGTCGGGTACTACCGCACCGTCCTGAAG